>CALPVI020000101.1 GCA_943326975.2 Actinomyces viscosus
AGCTCAGTTGGTTCAGAGCATCCCGATTAACATCGGGAGGGTTACAGAACTATTGAAAAATATAAGGGAAATTAGCTCAGTTGGTTCAGAGCATCCCGATTAACATCGGGAGGGTTACAGAACTATTGAAAAATATAAGGGAAATTAGCTCAGTTGGTTCAGAGCACCTGCCTTACAAGCAGGGGGTCACAGGTTCGAATCCTGTATTTCCCACATTTAATAGAAGACTTACAGATTTTGTAAGTCTTTTTTTTTGTTTAAAATTTATCAAATGTTTATCACCTATATTCTTTTTTCAGAGAAACTAAATAAATATTACATTGGATCAACTTGTTGTTTAGAAGATAGAATTAATAAGCATAATTCTAATCATAAAGGATTTACAGGAGGTGTTGGAGACTGGATTCTCGTTTATAAAGAGGACTATGAAGATAAGTCTCAATCGTTACGAAGAGAATTACAGATAAAGAAATGGAAGTCTAGGAAAATGATTGAAAGTTTGTTAGCTAGTAATTAGCTTTTAACTCTGACTTGTTAGACTTAACAACAATCTATTCTTAATAAATATTTACCTAGGGTCTCGAAAAAAATATTTATTTTCACGCTGTTAAATATAAACATACTTTAAAAATGAGAAAAAATATAAAGTTAGTATTGATATCATGTTTATTAACTGTTGTAGCAAATGCGCAAATTTCAAGTCCAAGTGCAAATGTACAATCAGTAGCAGAAAAGGCTGTTTTGAATGAAGAGATTTCGGCTTTTGATTTTTTTGTAAAAGGTGGTTTTTTCTTAATTCCTATTTCTCTACTATTATTTTATACAATTTTTGTAATAGTTGAAAGATATTTATTTATTCGAAATACGGCTAAGTATGATGCCAGGTTAATTTCTGATGTAAAATCAAATTTGAATCAAGGTAATATAGAAGCAGCTGTTTCTGTTGCAGAAAGAGATAAAACTGCTTTTGGTAATGTTGTAAAAGAAGGTATTCAAACAATTGGTCGTCCGATGGTTGAGATTGAATCAAACATGGAGAAAGTTGTAAATATCGAAGTAGGCAATATGGAGAAGCGTTTAGGCCATTTAGGTTTAATTGCAGGTATCGCACCCACTTTAGGTTTCATTGGTACAATTTCAGGGGTAATTAAAATTTTCTATAGTATTTCGATTTCGGAAGATATTAGTATTGGTAATATTTCTGCAGGTTTATATGAGAAAATGATTAGTTCTGGTTCTGGTTTGATCGTTGGTATTATTGCATTTACAGGTTATCATTTACTAAATGGTAAAATTGATACATTTGCATTAAATGTTCAAAGAAGTATTTTAGAATTTATTCAAGTATTACAAAGACCAAACCATGGCGATAAAGCGAAATAAGAGATTCCATGTAGAGGTTGCTACTTCTGCATTGAGTGATATCATGTTCTTCTTGCTTTTATTCTTCTTGATTATTTCAACTTTGGCTAATCCAAACGTAATTAAGATGACTTTGCCGAAAGCGGAGAATAATGATAAAACAAATAAACAATTAATCAGTATTTCGGTTACAGAAGATAAAAAATACTTCATTGATAAAGATGAAGTTGCTTTATCAGATTTAGAATCGAAATTGTTAGAGAAAGTTGGAGGAAATAAAAATCAATCTATTGTTGTTCGTATTCCTTTTAATTTGGAAATTCAAGACTTAGTTGATGTGTTACAAATTGCAGTAAAGAATAATTTAAAATTTGTGATTGCAACAAATCCAAAATAATTAAAATTATATACAGCAGCCTCTTATTTATAAGGGGCTTTTTTTATTAAAATTAAAATCATGAAAAGAATTGTAATAGTCTTTGTTTTGTTTGTTTTTTCGTTGAATGCTCAAGTTTTTAACGAAGGTGATAATTTTGTTTCGTTTGGATATGGTATTGGTACGAGGTATCATAATTATTATTCCTCTTATAAAAATTACAATGGGTATAATTTTTCAAGTTTTGGACCGTTGAATTTGCAATATGAAAGAGGGTTTAAAAAAATCGGCCCAGGTATTATAGGAATAGGAGGAGTGTTTTCATATTCTTCTTACAAGGCTACTTGGATTCAAAATTATAACTATTTGTTTTACCCTATGAATTATTTGTATAGTTATGAGTCTAAAGGGAAAAATGTGCAATTTCTAATTAGAGGAGCTTATCATTATGACTTTGGAGTAGAAAATTTAGATGTTTATGCTGGGTTAGGACTTGGTTTTTCTTATGATCGAGAAAAAATAACAACAAATGACCCATATTATAATTCTTCATCCGTTTCAGTTTCTTTAGGAAGTTGGTATAGAGGATATGTGTTTGTAGGAGGAAGATATATGTTTACTTCAAATTTGGGAGGATATTTAGAAGTTAGTCCAGGATTTAGTGCGCTTAATTTGGGATTAACTTACAAATTATAATTTAATTTTTGGGAATATTTAATATTGATATATGATTAGGCAATTTTTAATTGCCTTTTTTTATTTCTACAATTTACAAAGAAATAGCTTATTAATGAAAATAATGGAATGAAAGATTTGTAAAAAACAAAACCCTTGTAGAAATTGATACTCTACAAGGGTTTCTAATCCTCACAGCCATATGAGGCGTGCGGTCTGGACGGGACTCGAACCCGCGACCTCCGCCGTGACAGGGCGGCATTCTAACCAACTGAACTACCAAACCAATATTTAGAACCTTTAAAAGGTTTCGAAAACAATCGAAGAATTCAAATATGAATTTTTAAATATTGTATGTCTTTCGTTTAAGACGTTGCAAAGATAGGTACTTATTTTGAATCTGCAAGTGTTTTTAGGGAAAAAAATAAAATAATTTTAAAATACTTTATAACTAACTGTATTTCAGTATGATTTTATTTTAAATTTCTATCCAGTAAATAAACTAATGAAGCAATTGCAGCACAACCTAATTCTAATTCTCTTTTATTTACATTCTCAAACACATCGTTTTCGGCATGATGGAAATCAAAATAGCGTTGTGAATCGGGTATAAATCCAAAAAGTGGAGTAGAAGTAAATGATTTTTTTATTGGTCCTATATCTACACCTCCATAACCTTTTTCGAATATGTGCAGTTCGTATGGTTTTAAAAGTGATGCAAACGATTTGAGTAAAGCAATTTGTTCAATTGTTCCATCACAATGAAATCCACGTGGTGCAAATCCACCACGATCACTTTCAATCGCTGCAATTTGTTCTTCACCTTTCTCTTTCGACCAATTAGCATATGAGATACCTCCTCGATTTCCATTTTCTTCATTCATAAAGAAAACTACTCTAAGCGTATAGTTAGGACGATAATTTAAAGAATTTAGAATTCTTAATGCCTCTAAAGTGTGAATGATTCCTGTGCCGTCATCATGTGCACCTTCTCCAACATCCCATGAATCCAGATGACCTCCAAAAGTGATTATTTTATTAGGCTCTGTTTTTCCTGATATTTCACCAATAACATTATAAGAAGTAATATCTGGATAATTTATACAATCCATTTCGAAACAAAATTTCAAATCAGATTCCTTTAATGAATTAGAAAGAAATTCAGCGTCCTCTGTTGAAATAGCAGCTGCTGGAATTTTTTGAATAGAATCTTCATAATGAAGTGTTCCTGTATGAGGGTGTTGGTCAATGGAAAGATTTAAAGAACGAATAATAACTCCCGTAGCACCTAGTTTTGAAGCTTCAACCGCACCTTCTCCTCTAATCATATAACACCCGCCATAAGCCTTGAAAGTAATTATCTCTTTTTCATCCATTTTTTGATTTAGGAAAACAATTTTACCCTTTACATCCTTTTCTTTAGCTTTTTTTAAATCTTCAATGTGCTTAAACTCTATAATATTGGATTCTATTAAACCGTTTGTAGGAACCGAACCACCCAAAGCTAGAATATGCATCTTAATGATTTTATTTTTTTTGGTTTTTATCCATGCAACTTCTTTTGTTCCTCTTTCCCAATGTGGAACTTTAATTTCTTGTAAATAAACTTTATCAAAACCATATGATTCCATCTTGTTTTTTCCCCATTGAATGGCCATTTCAGCCTCAGGTGAACCAGAAAGTCTTGAGCCAATGTTTTTGCATAATTCTCTTAAATCTTCATACGCTTTTCCATTGCTCAGAGCAGAATTATAGATAGTTCTTATAAATAAAGAGTCGTTGTTTTGACTGAAGGAAAACGAGCTTATTAATAAGAAATAAAGAAATGTTTTCATTTGTTTATTTATTTGGATGTTCAATTTTATTTTTTAAATTTTCTAAACCTGCTAAAAAATCTTTACGAAGCATGTTTTTAAGTAAAGCACCAATAATTCTTCCCATAGGAAATTTTCCCATATTCATTTCAACACCCCAAATTACTCGCGTACCATTTTCTTCAGGTATCAGTTTAAAAATTGCTCGACTTGGATTTCCTTTTCCAAAAATTAATACGTGTTCAATCAATTGATTCGATTCAATTTTTACAATGGTCATGGACCCTTCTTTCACTTCTTTATTTCCTCTCCATGAATAGTTAGAATTTAATTCACTGTCGATACCTGTGAAAACTTGATGAATATTTGGATCTCTTTTAGACCAAGGATCCCAAGTTACAAATTTGTTTAGTGAAACTATTTCAGGGAAAATTGATTCTGGAGTTCTTTTAATAAGTATAGATTCTTGAATGCGAGTTAAGCGTGGGAAGAATAATCCAATAAAGTTAATTAGCATGAAAAAACATACAATTGGAGCTAAGATATATAAAATGATCATTTACTTTTTTGGATTAAAAATAACAATTTTATTTTTAGATTGTAAATAAAAGAGTTTGGATTAATATTGCAATCAAAAATTCAAAATCTAAAATCCAAAATTAATTAATATTTCTTTCCTATCTTTGTATTCAAAAATTACGAAGAATGGCTTTAAAATGTGGTATAGTAGGACTTCCTAATGTTGGGAAATCGACATTATTTAATTGTTTATCAAATGCAAAAGCACAATCTGCAAACTTTCCATTTTGTACGATTGAGCCAAATGTAGGTACGATTTCGATCCCAGATCCACGTTTAGAGGTATTAGAAAAAATTGTAAATCCTGAAAGAGTTGTACCAACTACAATGGAAATCGTTGATATTGCAGGTCTGGTGAAAGGAGCTTCTAAAGGAGAAGGTTTAGGAAATCAATTCTTAGCTAACATTCGTGAAACAGATGCTATAATACATGTGTTAAGATGTTTCGATGATGGAAACATTATTCACGTAGACGGTTCAGTTGACCCAGTTAGAGATAAAGAAATTATTGATATCGAACTGCAGTTAAAAGATTTAGAATCAATCGAAAAGAAAATTTCTTCTTTGGCAAGAGTTTTAAAATCTGGAGATAAAGAGATTTTGAAAGAAAATGATTTGTGTCAAAGAATCAAAGTTGCTTTAGAACAAGGTAAATCAATTCGTACATTGAATTTAGATGAAAAGGAGATGGAAATCGTTGATAAATTTCAATTGATTACAACTAAGCCAGTTCTTTATTTATGTAATGTTGATGAATCTTCTGTGAAAACAGGTAATAAATATGTTGATTTAGTGCGTGAAGCTGTAAAAGACGAAAATGCAGAAGTTTTAGTGATTGGAGCGAAAATTGAAGCAGATATTACTGAATTGGAAACATATGATGAGCGTCAAATGTTTCTAGAAGAGCTTGGTTTAGAAGAACCAGGTGTAAATCGTTTAATTCGTTCAGCTTACGGATTATTGAAATTACAAACTTATTTCACATGTGGAGTAAAGGAAGTAAGGGCTTGGACTATTGGGAAAGGATTTACAGCTCCAAAAGCGGCAGCAGTTATTCATACAGATTTCGAAAAAGGGTTTATCCGTGCAGAAGTAATGAAATACAATGATTTTACAACTTTAGGTTCTGAAAATGCCGTAAAAGAAGCCGGTAAATTCAAAGTTGAAGGAAAAGAATATATAGTTGAAGATGGAGATATTTTACATTTTAGATTTAATGTATAATTATATACAATCAGAATAAGTAAGTAAACGTCAGACTAATTTTAGTTTGACGTTTTTTTATGAATAAAGAAGCTAAAACTTTGAGTTCATGATAGATTTTTATACATTAGTCTTTTGAATTTTAGTAACCTTAAATTTCAATCAAAATGCATTACTATAATTTGTTTGAAATAAACTATAACAATATAAACTACACATAAAAAAAAATAAAAAATGATAGCAGCAAACAATCCTACATTAAAAAGTTGGGTAAATATTCCCGATAATTCTGATTTTCCAATTCAAAACTTACCTTTTGGTGTATTTAAAACTTCTTCACTTACAAGAAGAGTTGGTGTGAGAATTGGTGATCATGTTTTGGATTTAAAAACTTTACATGTATTAGGTTATTTAGATAATCAACCTTTTGAATTAGAGGATTTTGATACAGATAATCTAAATCGATTAATGAAAAAAGGGAAGTTAGCTACTCGTGAATTAAGAAATAGAATTTCACATTTGTTGGATAGTTCTGTTGATGA
>CALPVI020000102.1 GCA_943326975.2 Actinomyces viscosus
AACATTTATTGAATTTGGTTCCGATGATGGAATTAATAGTAATTCGGCAAATCTATATTTTCATCACAATTGGACAGGACTTTTCATGGATGGAAATAAAAAAGCGATTGAAAGAGGGAAGTATTTTTTCGGTAAATATCCTCACAAACACATGTATCCGCCAAAGTTTATTTATAGTTATATCAATAGAGAAAACATTAATGAATTAATAAAGTCCGCAGGATTATCAGGAGAAATTGGCTTACTTTCAATTGATATAGACGGAAATGATTATTGGATCTGGGACAAAATCGATATTGTTCAACCACAAGTAGTAATTATTGAAACACATAATGAATTTGGTTTAAATGATATTATAGTTCCTTACGATCCAAATTACATGTACCCAGGAAAACACCCTATTTATCATGGCGCTTCACCAATAGCTATGACAAAATTAGCGAAAAAGAAAGGATATAGATTAGTAGGTTCAAATGATTTCGGTTATAATTTTATTTTCATTAAAAATGGCTTAGTTGAAAATGAAATCCCTGAAGTTTCAATTGAATCCTTGCTACAACATCCCTCAAATCAAGATGCAGTAAAAAGATTTGAACCAATAAAAGATTGGGAATATATTAATGTTGATTAAGCTTTTAACTTTCTATCTTCCGGAGTTATAGCTTTATTTTTATTTGCCAACTGCCCACAAGCAGCGTCGATATCTTTTCCTCTACTCCTTCTAATATTAACGACTAAGTTTCTCGCTTCTAAATATGCTGCAAATGCATTTACATCTTCTGTATCTGCTTTTTGAAAACCACCGTCATCAATCGGATTGTATTCAATAATATTAATTTTACAAGGAACGCATTTCGCAAATGCAGCTAATTCTTGTGCGTCTTCCAATTTATCGTTAAAATCCTTAAAAATAATATATTCAAATGTTACTCTTGTACCTGTTTTTTCATAGAAATAACGCAATGCTTCAGCTAAAGTTTCTAAATTATTTGAATCATTGATCTCCATAATTTGACTTCTTTTTTTATCATTTGCTGCATGAAGTGAAAGCGCCAAATTAAATTTCACCTGATCATCACCCAATTGCTTAATCATTTTCGCAATACCTGCTGTAGAAACAGTTATTCTTCTTGGAGACATCCCTAACCCTTCTTCAGAAGTTAACATCTCACAAGACTTTACAACATTTTTATAATTCAACAAAGGCTCCCCCATACCCATATACACAATATTTGTTAATGGAGTATTGTATCTATTTTCTGCTTGATTTTTAAGATAAACAACCTGATCAACTATTTCTCCTGCTGTCAAATTTCTCATCAATTTCAATTTTCCTGTAGCGCAAAAAGTACAAGATAAACTACAACCTACCTGAGATGAAATACAAGCAGTAGTTCTTGAAGTTGTAGGAATCAAAACTCCCTCAACAACTTTCCCTTCTCCAACTGAAAAAGCACATTTTATGGTCTTATCGGAACTAATTTGTTGATCATCTAATTGAATGTGGTCTATAAAGAAATGTTGTTCAAGTAAATCACGTAATCCTTTTCCCAGATTACTCATTTCTTCAAAAGTCGCTGCATTTTTTTTCCAAAGCCATTCGTATATTTGTTTAGCTCTGAATCCTTTTTCGTTAAAGCTTTCTAAAGCTTTTTTCAATTCTTCAAGCGATAAACTTCGAATATTTAGTTTTTTTTCTGACATGACTTTTAAATTGCTCACAAATTTACAAAACTCAAAGCAGTCAATAAAGAAAAAGTATGTATTTATTAGATTGGTTTTACTTTATAGGCAAACCACGTGAAGAAAAAATAGTATTTGAACCTGGTTTAATCGCATCTAAAGTAAAAGAAAACGTACTCCCTACACCAACAGTGCTTCTTACACTAATTGATTGTCCATGAGACTCAATAATATGCTTAACAATTGCTAAACCTAGTCCTGAACCTCCTTCGTTTCTATTTCGACTTTTCTCTACCCTATAAAATCGTTCAAAAAGTCTAGGAAAATGCTTTTCTTCAATACCTGGGCCATTATCTGAGATTTCAATAGTTACCAATTCATCAACATTATAAAATCTGGCTATTGTTTTTCCGCCTTCATTTCCATATGCAATAGAATTATTAATCAAATTTGTTAAAACTTGAGCTATTTTACTTCTATCACCAACAACAAAAACAAGTCCGTAATCTTTTGCGAATAATAATTGTATTGCTTTTTCTTTAGCTATAATCTCGAGAGAATCAAATACTTCCTGAACTAATTCATATAAATCAAAAGGACGCATTTCCATTTGAAGATCATCCACTTCCAAACGTGTAATTTGATCTAAATCTTCTAAGATATTAGTTATTCGCTCTGTAGCTTTCGAAGCGCGCTCTAAAAAAACTCTATTAACTCCTTCATCATCTATAGCACCATCTAACAAAGTCAAAATATAACCTTGTATAGAAAATACAGGAGTTTTTAACTCATGCGCTAAATTTCCCAAGAACTCTCGCCTAAATTCTTCTTGAACTTTTAATTTAGAAATTTCATTCGTTCTTTCATCAGACCATTGCTTTACTTCCTTTTCAGTGTCAGCAATAATATCATCAGACAATTTAAAACTAAATGTATTATCTTTTGTCATCTTACCTTTCCTAATAGAACGATAAATTAATTTCAATCTATCATTTATAAAATACTTAGTAAAAAGATAAAAAATAAAATAAGTAGATGCTCCTATAAATAAGGAAATTAGAACAAAAAAGATTATATCAACTCTTTTTATAAAAAGGTTTATAAAAAAAATACATAAAAACGATAATACAGAAACAAAAAAGCTTCCTGCTATCAATAAATAAATTGGCTTATTATTTTTCAATCTTCACTAAATGTATATCCAACACCTTTTATTGTACGAATATAATCATTTCCTAACTTTTCTCTTAATTTTCTAATATGGACATCAATTGTTCTTTCTCCTACGATAGCATCATTACCCCATACTATTGAAAGAATTTGCTCTCTATTAAAAACATTTCCTGGTCTGCTAGCTAATAACTCTAATAACTCAAATTCTTTTTTGGGTAAAATAATTTTTTGATCATTAAGTTCAACTAAATATTTATCTCTATTTATTTTAATCAATGTCGTCTTTTCTTGTACGTCTAATACAACTCTATCAAGCCTTCTTAACAAAGAGGTAACCTTACTAATTAAAAGTCTAGGCCTAATAGGCTTAGTAATGTAATCATCTGCACCAGCCTCAAAACCTGCAACTTGCGAATAATCTTCGGAACGAGATGTTAGAAAAGCAATTATTGGTTGTGTTAATTGCAAATCTTTTCTGATCATTTGACAAGTCTCTATCCCATCCATTTTGGGCATCATTATATCTAGTAAAATTAAAGAAGGACAAATTTGCTTAACCATTTTCAAAGCCTCTTCACCATTTGAAGCTGTAAAAACTTTATAACCTTCTTTCTGAAGATTGTAGGATAAAAAATCTAAAATATCCTGCTCATCATCAACTAGTAAAATCGTGTGTCCTGTGATTGTATTCACCATGAGAAACTTTTCGTTTTTATACAAACCAAAAGTATTACTTGTTTAAAACAAAGAGTTTACGTCAAGTTTATTGTTACATTAATTTTGTGCACCTATATTAACCACATATTAAATCTTAATATTTAACTCAAAAAAACAAACTCAAAACATAACTAAATGATAAATAGTGTTTTAAACCCAAAAACAAACTCAAAAACACAAAGACAAACCATTTATAAGTGAAAAAATATGTTATCATTAACTTAACATAGGCTTAATCATGCGGTAAACACTTAGCTGTTACTTTGTAAAAATTTTTAATTGAAATCATGAGAAAAATTGCGTTTTTAATATTTACAATCTTAAGTCATATTGGTTTATCACAAGATGATCTAAGAAACAGTAATTTATCCACTATTTACGGAACTGTTTACGATAGTGAAAAAAGTGAGCCCATAGTTGGAGCATACATGTTTTTAGATGGAGGTCAACAAAAGGCGCAAACAGATTTAGATGGTAAATTCTCATTTCATCAAATAGAAATTGGAGTGCATAAAATTTTGGTTCGAACAATTGAATATCCTGATACTACAGTAATAGTTAACGTTACAGGAGTAGCTCCAGTGGAAATATCAATTTATGTAGAAGCTAAATTCACCGAAATAGGCATAGTTCATGTTAAACCGAAAAGAACATTAGACCAAGAAAAAATTGATTTAATTAAAAAAAATCCAGGAGGCGTTGAAATTATAAATCAAGCTGTAATTGCAAGGTCACCTATTACAACAGCTACAGATGTTATAGCTAAAGGAAGTGGAACGAGCGTTCAAGACAATAAATTTGTTGTAGTCAGAGGATTAAATGATCGTTACAATGCTGCATTTTTAAATGGTGCGCCTCTTCCAAGCTCAGAATCTGATCGTAAAGCATTTTCATTCGATATTTTCCCAGCAAATATGCTTGAATATTTATCTATACAAAAAACTGCTACACCTGAATTATCTGCAGAATTTGCAGGAGGAGTTATAGACATTAAGACTAAAGATGTACCTGAAGAAAATTTTCAATCAATTACTATTGGAGGTGGATACAATACAATTACTACAGGAAAAGAACAAAAATATTATAAAGGTGGAAAATATGATTGGTTAGGAATAGATGACGGTACTAGAGAAATTTCACCTGCAATTCCTTCAAAAGAAAATTTTCCATTATTAATGAGTGATCAAGCTAAATTAGCAAAAGATTTCACTACATATTGGGGTAGTTATTCAAAAAATTTCATGCCAAATTACAATCTTCAATATACTATTGGATTGAATGATACATTATTAGGAAAGGAAGTTGGATTAATCGGTTCATTAACTTATAACAAAAAAAATAATTTTAACTCAACAATAAGACGTTCATATGGAGCGAACGAAGCTGTTGTTGGCTCTTCTTCAGAAATAGAAACAGATTATTTAGATAAAGTATACTCGACCCAGATATTAGCTGGTTCAATGTTAAACTTTACTGTAAAATTAAATCAGCATAATAAAATATCATTTAAAAACGTATATAACTTAAATTCTGACAACCGATTAATTAATAGAACTGGTGAAAGAGATCCTTTAGAATCAAATCCTACACAAATCAAATCAAACGCATATTGGTTTACAAGTAACAACATATACTCTGGTCAATTAATAGGAGAACATTTATCTAAAAATGACAAATTACGTTTTGATTGGGTAAGTGGATATAGCAATATCAAAAGATCTATTCCTAACTTAAGAAGATCTATCTATACACGTTTAAAATATTTAAATGACCCTTTAGATCCTAACCCAACTGATACCGTTTATGTTGCAAACATTTCTCAAACAAACGTTGGTCCTAGCTATGGAGGAGGAATGTTTTTCTCTGAAAACAAAGAAAGTATCATCAGTTTAAAAGGTAATTTAAGTTATCACTTAGACTCAATATCAGGTATAGCAACTGAAGTTAAAGTTGGTGGAATGTATCAATACAGAGATCGAGATTTTAATGCTCGTCAAATGGGTTATACAAGATATGGAATATCAGGAGGTACAATCAATTTCGATAACAATCTTCTTTACTTACCTGAAGACTCCATTTTTCAACCACAAAATATGGGGCTTATTAGCCCTGGTGTAGGAGGATTTAAATTAACAGATGGAACAAAACCAACAGATGGTTATATTGCTAACTCTAGTACAACAGCAGGTTTTATTTCATTTGATAATAGATTCAGAAAAAAGTTCAGAATGCACTGGGGTGCAAGAGCAGAATATTTTTCTCAATACCTAAGAGCTAATGTTACAAATGATAGTATATTAGAAATAGAAAGTGGTTTATTAGATATTTTACCTTCTATGAATTTTATTTATTCTCATTCAAAAAAACAAAACTATAGACTATCAGCATCCCAAACATTAAATAGACCTGAATATAGAGAGTTAGCACCCTTTGCTTTTTATGACTTTAATACACAATTTGTATTATCAGGGAATCCTGAATTAAAACGTTCAAAAATTACAAATTTAGATTTAAAATATGAATGGTTTCCAGGAAACGGACAGTTCTTATCTGGTACATTTTTCTACAAATATTTTGAAAATCCAATAGAACAAATAGTTAGAGCTGATGTAACAAATGAAATCTCTTACAAAAATGTACCATACGCTACAAACTATGGTTTTGAAATTGATTTTAAAGGAATAGTAGGTTTAATGTTTCATGCTGATAGTACTGCTTTCGCAAACAGATTTTCAATTTCTAGTAATTTAGCTATTATTAGATCAAATGTTGACGTATCAAAAAACATTGGAACTCCATATGCATCAAGACCTTTGCAAGGTCAGTCACCTTATGTATTTAATGGAAGTTTATCTTATTTAGACGAAGAGCGTAATATGACTATGACTTTAACACTTAACAATGTAGGATCTCGAATTTATATTTTAGGTAGTATAAATCAACCAGATATTTGGGAAAAAAGTAGAAC
>CALPVI020000103.1 GCA_943326975.2 Actinomyces viscosus
CCCAAGAAGCGCCTAAATTTTCTTCCGAAATGATTTCGAATTCGAGCAATAATTGTTTTTTCTGACTCCAAATAAACAATTTGGATTTAAAATCGATTTCCTCTTCTAGAATTCTATTTATATCAACAAAATGTTTGAAGACATGGTTATTGATTGATTTTCTTACAGCTAAATAGCCACCATCTAAATAAATAGCTCCCATTATTGCTTCAAAGGCATTTCCTTCGAGTGTATTCAAATTAATGGTACGACCTTTTTGATAACGAATGATAGAACGTAGTTCCATATCTTCCGCAATCATAGAAAGTGTTTTTCTACTAACTAATTTGGATTTTATTTTTGTAAGATAACCTTCGTCTTCTTTAGGAAAACGATTGTATAAATATTCGGCAATTACAGCATCTAATATAGCATCACCTAGAAACTCTAAACGTTCGTTCGAATTTTCAGTACTGTTATTACTTAAAGATTTATGGGTAATTGCTTCAAAAAAATAATGTATTTTTCTCGGACGGTAACCAAACCGTTGAAGGATGAATTTGATTAACTTACGATCATCCTTTGTTTTACTCTTAGAAAAGAATGAAAATCGAGATAACAATTACTTTTGAAATTTCTTAACTATAATACTTGTATTGTGTCCACCAAATCCAAAAGTGTTAGAAATTGCATAATTCACAACACGTTTTTGAGCAGTATTAAACGTAAAGTTTAATTTATTGTCAATTTCTGGATCATCTGTAAAGTGATTGATTGTTGGAGGAATAATGTCGTTTTGAACGGCCATTACACATGCAATTGCTTCAATCGCTCCAGCAGCACCCAATAAGTGACCTGTCATCGATTTTGTAGAACTAATGTTCAAGTTGTAAGCATGATCACCAAAAACATCTTTAATTGCTTTAACTTCAGCAATATCACCTAATGGAGTAGAGGTTCCGTGAACATTTACATAGTCAATTTTTGCAGCATCAATCTCAGCATCTTCTAAAGCAGCTAACATTGTGTTACGAGCTCCAATTCCATCTGGATGAGGAGCAGTCATATGATATGCATCACCAGACATACCACCACCTACAACTTCAGCGTAGATTGTAGCACCTCTTTTAATAGCATGCTCATATTCTTCTAAAATAAGCGCACCAGCGCCTTCACCTAAAACGAAACCATCACGATCTAAATCAAATGGACGAGAAGCTGTTTCAGGAGAATCATTACGAGTTGACAATGCTTTTAATGCATTGAAACCACCCATTCCCATTTGATTTACAGCAGCTTCAGAACCACCAGTAACAATTGCATCAGCTTTGCCTAAACGAATTAAATTGAACGCATCAATTATAGCATTTGTAGCAGAAGCACAAGCAGAAACCGTTACATAGTTAGGACCTCTTAAACCGTACTTAATCGAAATGTGACCAGCTGCGATATCAGCGATCATTTTAGGAATAAAGAAAGGATTGAAACGTGGTGTTCCATCTCCTGAGAAGAAATTTTCGGCTTCATCTTGGAAGGTTTTTAAACCTCCAATACCTGAACCCCAAATTACTCCAATTCTATCTAAATTAGGATTAGATTCAATTAAGCCAGAATTGGCCATGGCTTCTGTAGCAGAAACCATGGCGTACTGTGAAAATTGATCTAATTTTCTTGCTTCTTTACGATCGATAAATTCTTCAACATTGAAGTTTTTTACCTCACAAGCAAAATGAGTTTTGAACAAAGACGCATCGTATTGTTTAACTGGCGCAGCACCACTTTTACCTTGAATTAACGCTTCCCAATATTCAGTAAGTGTATTACCAATTGGCGTAAGCGCACCTAAACCTGTTACAACTACTCTTTTTAATTCCATAAAGGATAACTTTGTTCAACAATAAGATTCTAATTTATTAGTTTGAGTGCTCTTCGATGTATGAAATAGCGTCTCCAACAGTTTGGATTTTTTCTGCTTGATCATCAGGAATTGCAATATTGAATTCTTTTTCAAATTCCATGATCAACTCAACTGTATCAAGAGAATCAGCACCTAGATCATTTGTGAAGCTTGCTTCGTGGTTTACTTCGCTTTCTTCAACACCTAATTTATCTACGATAATAGATATTACTTTTGCTTTGATTTCAGACATTTCTAATTTTTTTTTAATAATTACAGTGTGCAAAGAAAAAAACATTGTTGCAAAAAACAAAATTATTTAAAGATATTCTTCTACCAATGTAGTGTTCAATTCTTTTAAAACAGCTCCAATTGTTGATTTACAAAGGGATTTAACAAATCTTTTAGTTCTGTTTTTTTTACAATTCAATTTTTATTCTACTGTTAAAATAGACTATTTATTCATAAAAAACAAATAAACTATCAAAAGTTGTATCAAATTAAAGCAAAGACTTTCTAACTTTGCAGCATGAAGAAAATAAAATTGGCAATTTTTGCTTCTGGATCAGGTAGTAATGCCAAGAACATAATAAACTATTTCTACAATCATCCTACGATTGAAGTTTCCTTTATATTGTCTAATAAATCTGATGCCCCGATTGTAAGTTGGAGCAAGGAAAACAATCTTAAAGTAATTGTTCTATCTAATGAAGAGGTAAATAATGGTGAGTTGTTAATCCAACATTGTATAGAAAATGATATCCATACGATAGTTTTAGCAGGTTATCTAAGAAAAATCCCAGCCGATTTTATTCGTCATTACAATGAAAAGATAATAAATATTCACCCATCGCTTTTACCAAAATTTGGAGGAAAAGGAATGTATGGTGTTTATGTGCACGAGGCAGTTAAAGCTGCGAATGAAAATCAAACTGGAATAACGATTCATTATATCAATGAAAATTTTGACGAAGGAAGATTTTTAGCTCAGTTTTATTGTCCAATAAGTCCTGAAGATTCAATAGAAATGATTCAAGCTAAAGTCCAAGATTTAGAACGTAATTATTTCCCAATCGTTATAGAAAATTCGATTCAAAAGTAAAGCACCTTATGGTTTCATAATTATACGTATAAATCTTTATTTACCTGAATTTAACATTGTTTAAATAAAGACGCTACCTTTATCTGCTATTTCGGCGATTTAATTTTTATTTTTGTGCCGGTATATTTTTCCTATGAATACATTAAATACAGAAAAACAATTACGTTACGATAAAGCCTATTTAAGAATGGCAAAGACGTGGGCGCAACTTTCTTATTGTTCACGAAAACAAGTTGGAGCAATCATTGTCAAAGACGGAATGATTATTTCTGATGGTTACAATGGAGCACCTGCAGGTTTTGATAATTGTTGTGAAAATGATAATGGAGAAACCCATTGGTATGTTTTGCATGCAGAAGCAAATGCGATATTGAAAGTAGCAAAGTCTACGAATAATTGTAAAGATGCAACATTGTATCTAACGCTTTCTCCTTGTAAGGATTGTAGTAAATTAATATTGCAGGCAGGTATTAAAAAAGTAGTTTTTATTGATAAATATAAAGATACAGCAGGAATTGATTTCTTAATCAGTGCTGGTATTGAAATTTCACACATTGAAAATATTGACGATGCAGAATAACAAATCAAGTTTTTTATTACCACTTCTTTTAGCTGGAGTTTTATTAATAGGTATTTTTTTAGGTAAAATCATTACACCAAGTACCTCTTTTGGTTTTTCGGAAGGAGCAGAAAAAACGGAAAAGATTCAAGATATTATTAACGTATTGGATGCGAAATATGTTGATTCAATAAATGGTGAGGAATTATTTGAAAAAGCAATTGGCGATATGCTTCACGAGTTAGATCCGCATAGTAATTACATTCCAGCAAAAGATTTAAAGGCTGTCAATGAATCGATAGAAGGAAAATTCGGAGGAATTGGCGTTCGATTTTTTGTTATTCGAGATACGATTTGTGTTACAAATGTTATTCGTAATTCACCTTCCGAAAAAGCAGGTATTAAATCTGGAGACAAAATAGTCAAAATAGGAAATAAAGTTGTTGCAGGTAAAAAAATAACGAATGACAAGATTATGTCAATGTTAAAAGGTGATCCAACTACTGCAGTAAAAGTACATTTGTTAAGAAATAAAAAGCTAATACCTAAAACCATTATTAGAGGAATTATTCCGATTGAATCAGTGATTTGTTCAAATATGGTTGCTCCTACAATTGGTTATATTAAAATAGATCAATTCTCTGTAACTACTTATCAAGAATTTCAAAGTGCTGTTGCTAAGTTGAAAGCACAAGGAATGAAAAAAATGATAGTTGATTTGCGTAATAATGGAGGAGGTGTATTGCAAAGCGCTACTAGTATTGCAGATGAATTTTTGTCACCCAATTTAAAGATTGTAGAAACAAAAGGAACGCATCAAGGTGTACAAACTTATTATTCAGAATCGGGAGGGGAATTAGAGTCAACTCCGGTTTGTGTTTTAGTAAATGAAAGTTCAGCTTCAGCAAGTGAAATCTTAGCAGGGGCGCTTCAAGACAATGACAGAGGTACTATCATTGGTAGAAGAACATTTGGAAAAGGATTAGTTCAAGAAGACATTCAATTGAGAGATGGTAGTGATTTGCGTTTAACAATAGCACGTTATTATACTCCAACTGGAAGATGTATCCAAAAACCTTACACAGGAGATATTGAGGAGTATTATCAAGATCAATATGATAGAATGGATAACGGCGAGCTGTACAAACCAGATTCATCCATTTTTGTTGATTCTTTGAAATTCCGAACTAAAAAAGGGAAAATTGTATACGGTGGTGGTGGAATTATGCCAGACATTTTCGTGCCGTATGATTCATCAGGAACGAGTTTATATGCTTCAGAATTAATGTATTCAGGTGCATTTCAAGGATTCGCATTCGATTTTGTATCAAATAAGAGAACAAAATGGTCTTCGCCAGCAAGCTTTAATAAATCATTTACAGTTTCTGACGAAATGGTAAAAGAATTTACTTCTTATTCTACTAAATACTTTAAAGTAAAATTACACAAAGGTGAATTGAATCACAGTAAAAAGTTAATAGCAAAAATATTAAAACAAGAAATTGCACGTCAACTATGGATTGAGGAAGGTTATTTTATTGTTTCTATTCCTTTTGATAAAGAAATTCAAAAAGCAATTTCGGTTTTTAAAAAGTAAATTATGCAAATAATTTCAGTTGTAGAGGACGAAAAGAGTATATCAGAAATGATTCGACTAAACCTCGAATTAGATGGGTTTCAGGTAGAAGTTTTTGATGATGGTAAGAAAGCGATGGATAATTTATCCATTTTAACTCAATCGGATTTAATTATTTTAGATGTAATGTTGCCTTTTCACAGTGGGTTAGACATTTGTCAAGAAATCCGTAAAGTTGCTAAAACGCCCATTTTATTTCTTTCTGCGAAAGGAACTACACCTGATAAAATTGCAGGGTTGAAATTGGGTGCAAATGATTATTTAGCAAAACCGTTCGATTTGGAAGAGTTGTTATTGCGTATTCATATTCTAACTCAAAAAGAAACGCAAGAAGATACATTTCAAATAGGTTCAAAAACAATTCATTTCTCGACTTTTGAGGTAATTGAAAATGAAACTAATGAAATACATTTACTGTCAAAAAAAGAAATAGAATTATTGAAGTTATTTAGTGAAAAAGTTGGCTTAGTGATTTCAAGAGATGAAATACTTGATAAAATATGGGGAAAAGATCAGTTCCCTACATCGCGTACCATTGATAATTTCATTTTAAATTTTAGAAAAATGTTTGAAGAAGATCCTAAAAACCCTCAGTTTTTTCATTCAATAAGAGGAGTAGGATATAAATTGAATTTATTTGATTAATTCTTTTTTAGAATTAAAACATCATCTTCACCAATGGCAACATTTTTAGATTCTAACCAGATTTTGCCTGGACGTTGTTTTGTAACTACCCAGCTGTCTGATATATCCTGCATTTCATTATCAGCGTAAAATCCTAAAGAAAGCACTCCTTTTCTATCATTACTTTCACTTGTGTTCCAATAGCCATTGTAAGAATTATCTCCAGAACTATATGTTAAAACATTATTAGGGCTAAAAACAAGTTTGTAACCGTTCATGTTTTTAGTTTTATTTGTCCCATTGTCATTGTATTTATAAATTCTCCAAGAACCACTAGCGCTTAAGAAGTTTCGAGTGGTTAAATAATCAGCGCTATATCTATTACAACCAGTAACAACTGTAAAAATTAGACAAAACAATAAATATTTTTTCAGTTTCATATACTCTTTTTTCTTTTAAAAATAAATTTAAAATCACTTAAATTTCTTTAACGTAATATTTGAATGTAGGTTACGTTTTTTATGAATTCATCGCTTCGAAATCTTATTATTTGTAATAGTGCGTTGTAAATTACACTTAAAACGATCAATGCCATCTACTCGTTTTTTGGCATGTTTCGTTTTGCAATTTTCAACGCGTTCTCTCCATAATTTGTAACTACTAAACTTGAGTTCTCTTTTCATTAAAGCTTTTACATCCGCTTCTTTTAGTCCAAATTGATGAAAAATGGCATCAAAAGG
>CALPVI020000104.1 GCA_943326975.2 Actinomyces viscosus
TGTATAGATTTCATTTTCAACCTCAAGGTTAAATAAAGCACGTGAAGATACACCTACTACTAATATTTCAGATAAATCAATTGCCATACTTTAAAGTTAAGAACTTTATTATTTTTTTCAGCTAAATTAATTAGAAAGTCTATAGTTCCATCTTCTTTAAAACATTGACCAACTCTTCCATTCCATTTACTGCAGATGACTTCATAAAGTGAATCGAATTTTCTGAATCAACTTCAACATTCAAATCATTCGGATCAATTACAACAACTTTACTTTTCGGATGAACATAAGATGGTATTTGATTCGCTGGATAGACTTGTAATGAAGATCCAATTATCACACATAAATTACATTCCATTGCTGCCTTTATTGCAGAATTGATATTGGCATCTTCTAATTGTTCTCCAAACCAAACAATATGCGGACGAAGTTGACTCCCTTTTTCACAATTATCGCCTAGTTTTATTTCTTCCTGTATATCGTAAATTAAAGTCGCATCCTTCGTTGACCTTGCTTTCATCAATTCGCCATGAAGATGTATCACATTCGAAGAACCTGCTCTTTCATGAAGATTATCTACATTTTGAGTTACAACCGTCACGGTAAATTCTTCTTCCAATTGAGCAATCAGTTCATGAGCTTTATTTGGCTTTGCATCTTGACATTGCTTTCTTCTTGCATTATAAAAATCTAAAACCAATGATGGATTTCTTTCCCATCCATCATACGTACAAACTTCTTCAATTCGATAATTATTCCAAAGACCATCTACTGCATCTCGAAATGTTTGCAAACCACTCTCTGCAGAGATTCCTGCTCCTGTAAAGAATAAAATTTTAAGTTTTGATTTCATCTAGTTCTATAAATATTTTACTTTCTTTTAAACACCCAATCTTTGTGGTTAAGGACAATTGTGTCCATTTCAACTTTTGAAGCCAACCTATCTGTAACTTCAACTTCTAAACTACCTATTTGACAAAGAATAAAGTGGGTCAATACAGAAGAATTAATCATTTTTTCTTTGATTTTTCTTCTTTTAATATTCCATTTTAAATCTTTTAAAAATTTAATTTTTGAATGAAGATCGCTTTTCATAGTAACCAATTTAAAGTACAATAATGTTACGCTTAGGTTTTATAAATATAACAATTAGTGCTACTTTTTAGCGTTGCTTTTTTTTAGGAATCTATTAGATTTAAATTTAAACTTAAAATAATTATTGTAATCTCTCGGTTATCCCATATTTCTCCACTTTAGCATTCAATGTATTGATTGACCATCCGATAGCTAATGCAGTTTGGCGTTTATTTCCGTTGAAATGATTCAGGACATAAGAAATGTGTTCTTTTTCAATAAAGTCCCAATTCATTGGTTTATTTGATGGAGCTTGAAACAATCTTTTAGGTAATACTTCTACAGTAACTTTTTCATCATTAAACACATACAACCTAGAAATAATATTTTCCAATTCCCTTATATTTCCAGGATACGTATAATTCAATAATACCTCCATGGCTGGTTTATCAACGCTTAATTTAGTTGGTTTCTTTAATTGTTTTTTCTTTTGTGCAAGAAAAAAGTCAATCATCACCTTTATGTCGTCTTTACCTCTTTGATATAAAGTAGGTAAATCTAATTCCACAACTGAAAGTCTGTAATACAAATCCCATCTAAACTTACCTTCTTTGCATAATGTTACTAAATGTTGATTGGTAGCAGCAATTATTCGTACATCAATCTTTTTTGATTTCCCTCCAATTGGCATAATTTCTTTTTCCTGTAAAACGCGCAACAAGGTTTGCTGCATATAAGGAGAAATGTCTCCAATTTCGTCTAAAAAAATCGTTCCTTCATTGGCTTCTTCAAATAAACCAATCGAATCTTTATCTGCACCAGTAAAAGCTCCTTTCTTGTAACCAAACAATCTTGATTCAAGCAATTGATCATTAAAAGCGGAACAATTGACTGTAATATAAGGCTTCTCTTTTCGTATTGAATTTTTATGTATATACCTTGCTAAATTTTCTTTTCCTGTTCCACTATCACCTAAAATCAACACAGCTACTTCATCCGTTTGCGCAACTTTTTCGGCATTATCATATACTTGTCGGATAGCTGGTGTAATCTTATAATTATCATCGATTGAATTTCTTTTTAAGTTCTCCTGATGATACAAAGCAGTAACTGCTAAGGAAGAACTTGCTAAGTCAATTTTAATCAGTTCTGGCTTATCTTTTGTCTTTGTAAATTGAGCTCCACGTGTCTGATAAAGTGTTGTTTTTAAGTTCATACTCATATGACTCAAATACCAAACTACTTGCATTGCTGGAGTTCCTGGTGAAATAAAGATATCAATCTCCTCTTCTTTTAAACTTGCCAATAAAGGATTTATCTTCGCTTGTATTTCTTGATGGTTAATCGGATCTGAAACTTCCATGTGTCGAATCTCAATATTTCGCTCTGGATATTTATTTTTCAAATAATTCAACATTAACTCTGAGCGAAGATCGGTTTCATTTTCTGCAGATAAGATAATATGCTTGTCTTGTTTGTAAAAATAATTGTGGTAAGAAGCCGTTGGTCCTTTATCTGTAACAACTCCATTTTCAAAATCGTTGTTTTTGGCTATCCAAGAAAGTAATATTTTCATAATCTGATTTTTTGTATCAAAAATTGATATAAAAATACCAAAAATAATACATCAATAAAAAATTAATGGTGCTTTGTTATAAACAGAAATAGCTGCCGTATTGAAAATAAATAAAAAACTACAAGATTATTTTTCCAAACAAATACATTTCATTTTACTCAATTATTTAATTTTTATCGAAATTATGAAAAGCACTGACAACAAAAGACTTTCAAGCCTAAAGACAGCAATTGAAAAACTTAACTCTGAAGACGTATTATCTTTAAACGAACGATTTTTTGATGGTTCATCCTTAACGAATATGAGGACCTTATTTAGTCATCTTATTTCTGGGAAAATTAAATTGAAAATTGGGAGAACGATTCATCAACTTTCAATCGAATTAAATCCAAATTTCAGATCTTCATTCAATGAAATTCAATTGTTTTTAAAACATGGTTTTATTCTTTTTGAATTTTATTTGATGCATACAAAAGATAAAAGCTTTAAAGATTTCAAAAACGATTTCTTTGGTAAGTCTTACAAACACACTTTTATTGATTTCATTTATAAAAAAGAACTTTCCAACCTAGAAACGAAAATACTAATCTTTGTTTTTGGTCATTTCTTAGAAAATGAACATCCTGTTTATTTAAGTGAAATAAAATTAAATCCGTCTGAAAGGTATCAAGCTACTCAATTATTTCTCGAATTAACAGGTAAAATTATTGAACAAGAACTTTTAAATGTTCAAATCGATAATGGTATTATCATCCGCATTTCACCTTCAAAAAGAGCTGTCTTATTGATGAATGGAATTGATGTGCCTGTTTTAGAAACAACTGCTACTAAAAGTTTTGAATTCTACACATTGGTTGATGCTGCAGAAATTAAATCCGTTCAACTCCATTATAACTCTGAAAATAAAAAACTTTTTGATTCACTGGAAGGGATTATTCATTCTAAAAAACACCTTTCGAATACAATAACTACTCTGTTGTATGGTCCTTCAGGAACAGGAAAAACAGAATTTGTATATCAATTAGCTCGGAAAACAAATGCCTTATTGATGCATGCTGATTACACTAAAATAATCTCAAAATGGATCGGTGAGTCAGAAAAAAACATCAAAAAACTTTTTAAAGCGTATCACGATTTAGCAAAAGAATCAAAGCGTCCTGTTATACTACTTTTGAATGAAGCAGATGGGTTAATGAATAAACGAATTGCTGTAAATCATAGTAATGATATATTTTCGAATCAATTACAAGCACAAATTTTGGAACTTTTAGAAAATTTCAAAGGTACGTTGATAGCAACAACAAACGTTGAAAAAAACATGGATGATGCATTTCAAAGAAGATTCTTATTCAAATCAAAAGTAGATTTTCCATCGATAGAAATTAGAGAGAAGTTAATTAACACCTCAAAATTAAGTCAAAAGATATCAAAATCATTTACAAAACAGCTTATCGAATCTGATTGGAGTCCTGCTCAATTAGTGAATTGTGAAATTAAAATTGATTTATTAAATGAGCTAAACGAAATGAACCAAGAAGAAATTGAATCAATTATCAAAGAAGATGGATTGCTAAAATCAAGTTCTCGTCTAGGTTTTAGAAATTAAATCTTTTTTTTCTACATGTATGTTATCCAATAAAAAGTTGAGCGTTCTTTAAATAGAAACAAAAGAAATATACATTTTAAATTACATACTCATGAAAAAGCTCATTTATACTCTTTTATTGACTTGTATACATGCACAATTCTCTCAAGCTCAATTTATGCGATATACTGGTAAAATATGGTCTATAAGTACTTCTATTCAACCGATTACTACTTTTCGACAAGAACTAGTAAAAACAAATTTGAATGCTTTTTCTGGCTCGTTTGAAATCGGTAAAAAACTTTTCACAGGCATCTATCCAACCATTGGTTATACATATACAAAATCAAATGGAGATACAATGATTGATGCTAGAACGTTTGATAGAAACAAGTTGTACTTCACAAATGCGCACTCAATCAACGCAGGAGTTCTGATTCAAAAACACTTATTTACTATTCAGAGTAGACGTGTAGCTGGTGGATGCTTTGTACAATCATTAAGTTTCTTCGTCATGCCTGAATACAACTTTATGTTTGTAGATGGGCCACGTGTAAATAAATCAAAAGGAGAATTCGCATTAAAAACAGGAATATGTCTGGTAAATACACATTCAGCAGCAATTGCAAAATCGTTCTTATGGGGTGTTTATTATAGAAAAGGATTTAGTCCAATCTTATCTTACAAGGATGAGTTTGGTGAACAAAACTTATATAAAAATGAAATCGGTATTCAATTAAGAATTCTTTTCCGTCAACGATATAATTTTTTACAATAATTAATCTAACTGAAAATGAATGGATAAGCGTTCTCCTAAGTCAATAATTTCATCTTTCTTGGCAATTGTATTCAGCCATTTTTCAGGAATCGTTTCATAACCATATAACAAAGCAGCTAACCCTCCAGTTATTGCAGCAATCGTATCTGTATCACCACCTAAATTTACTGCTTTTAAAACTGCTTCCTGGTATGTATTTGATGTTAATAAACACCAAATACTTGCCTCTAAAGACGCAACTACATAACCAGAACTTTGAATAGCATCTTCATCAAATGTATAAATCGCTTGATCAAATATTCGATTGTATTTATTTATCTCAGATTCTTCAACACCTTTCAACCTTAAAAAATCAGGAATTTCTTTTTGAAGCAAGTTATAAATTTCAAATTTATCGATTGAATAAAGCAGGTAATTTGCAAACTCCAAATAATAAAAACAGGCTATGACTGATCTTATATGTCGATGAGTGATAGCAGAAACTAATTCTGTATTTACAAATCTTTCCTCTTTCGTTTTTTTGAAATTATAAAAAACCAAAGGTAAAATCCGCATCAAAGAACCATTCCCATTTGATCTCTCATCAATACCTCCACAAAGTTCTGGAGCAACGCCATTTTCAATGTTAAAAAATGCTTTTTGAGTTTGAATTCCAATATCAAATACATCACCATGGGCTGTCCAATAACCTTGGTCGTACCATTTTAAAAAATTAATTGCGATTTTTTGTAAATCAAATGAATGAGTCAGCGTCTCCGCAAAACAAAATGTCAATGATGCATCATCAGAAAACGTTCCCGGCTGCTGGTTATATGTTCCAAATCCAACCATTTCTGTGGCTGGTTTTTGCTTCATTTGCAGTCTTGTTTTAAACTCATATGGGACTCCTAAAGCATCACCTATTGCAACGCCCAGCAATACATCTAAGTAATTATTTCTTTTCAAAATTACTAACTGATAAAATAAGTTAAGAAATCAATTTGATGTTGAATATCTTCTGAAATAGGTTCACTTTTTTTTAATTCAATTATTTTCATTTTGATACTAGGGATTGTTCGTTTATTTATACTCCAAAAAGTTTCTTCAAATCCAATATGATCAATCCAACTTGGATTTTTCATCATTAATTTGTCCTTTTTTACCTCTTCATCAATTGCATTTTTAATTTCTTGAATTCTTTTAAAAGTTTTAACAACTTTTTCATGGGTTAACTTCACCTGTAAAAAATCTTCATTCTTTTTAAATTCAATTTCTTTTTGATTCAAGTCATTAAATTCCAATGTTTTGTGCAACAAATCCTTATAAAGCACATATATATTATCCATAGCGTTATTTCTTTTAAAACAAAGACGATTATTTAATTGAAATATAACATTTTTAACATCTTAAAAATAGTTTTCTAACTAAATAATCTTCCTTACTTTTTTTTTAAAAATTGTAAATTTTATTCTATCTTTAAACACTAAGTTAATTCTATAAACAACACTATTTCAATTATCACAATAAATGAA
>CALPVI020000105.1 GCA_943326975.2 Actinomyces viscosus
TGAAAAAAGTGAACCCATAGTAGGAGCATACATGTTTTTAGATGGAGGTCAACAAAAGGCGCAAACAGATTTAGATGGTAAATTCTCATTTCATCAAATAGAAATAGGAGTTCATAAAATTTTGGTTCGAACAATTGAATATCCTGATACTACAGTAACGGTAAACGTTACAGGAGTAGCTCCGGTGGAAATATCAATTTATGTAGAAGCTAAATTCACAGAAATAGGTATAGTTCATGTTAAACCGAAAAGAACATTAGACCAAGAAAAAATTGATTTAATTAAAAAAAATCCAGGAGGTGTTGAAATTATAAATCAAGCTGTAATTGCAAGGTCACCTATCACAACAGCTACAGATGTTATAGCAAAAGGAAGTGGCACAAGCGTTCAAGATAATAAATTTGTTGTGGTCAGAGGGCTAAATGACCGATACAATGCCGCCTTTCTAAATGGAGCTCCACTCCCAAGTTCAGAATCTGATCGTAAAGCATTCTCATTCGATATTTTTCCTGCAAATATGTTGGAATATTTATCTATTCAAAAAACTGCAACACCAGAATTATCAGGAGAATTTGCTGGTGGAATAATTGATATCAAAACAAAAGATGTTCCAGAGGAAAATTTTCAGTCAATAACTTTAGGTGGAGGATATAATACAATTACTACTGGAAAAGAACAAAGATATTACAAAGGTGGCAAATATGATTGGTTAGGAATCGATGATGGTTCAAGGTCTATGCCATCTGAAATTCCTTCTAAATCAAATTTCCCATTATTAATGAGTGACCAAGCGAAACTTGCTCAAAATTTCTCTACAAGTTGGGGGACTTTTTCAAAGAATTTTACTCCTAACTTTAACTTACAATATACTATTGGCTTAACAGATACATTATTCGGAAAAGAAGTTGGATTAATTGGGTCATTGACTTATAACAAAAAAAATAATTTCAACTCAACTATCAGACGTTCATATTCTGCCAATGAAGCTATTATCGGTTCTAGTTCAGAAATTGAAACAGATTATTTAGATAAAGTTTATTCGACGCAAATATTAGCTGGTTCAATGTTGAATTTAACAATGAAATTTAACAAACATAATAAATTATCTTTCAAAAACGTTTACAATTTGAATTCTGACAATCGTTTAATCAACCGAACTGGAGAAAGAGATCCTTTGGAATCAAATCCTACTATGATAAGATCTAATGCTTATTGGCTTACAAGTAACAACATTTATTCAGGTCAATTAATCGGTGAACATTTATCTAAAAACGATAAATTAAGATTTGATTGGGTTGGAGGCTATAGTAACATTCAACGTTCTATTCCAAATTTAAGAAGATCTATTTATTCTAGAATGAAGCACTTAAATGACCCTTCCAATCCAAATCCTGAAGACACGATGTATGTAGCTAATATATCACAATCAAATGTTGGACCAAGTTATGGTGGTGGAATGTTTTTCTCTGAAAACAAAGAAAGTATTATAAGCTTTAAAGGAAATTTAAGTTATCATTTAGATACAATTGCAGGTGTAGCAACTGAAATAAAAGTTGGTGGATTATATCAATATAGAAATAGAGATTTTCACGCAAGACAATTAGGATATACAAGATATGGTGCATCAGGTGGCGCTATAAGTTTTGACAATAGCTTACTATTTCTTCCAGAAGAAACTATTTTTAACTCTCAAAATATGGGATTAATTAGTCCTGGTGTAGGAGGATTTAAATTGACAGATGGAACAAAATACACTGATGGTTATGTAGCTAATTCAAAAACAAACGCTGGTTTTGTTTCATTCGATAATAGATTCAGAAAAAAATTCAGATTACATTGGGGATTTAGAGCTGAATATTTCACACAATATTTGAAAGCAAGCATTAATAAAGATAGCATTCTTGAAATCAAAAGTGGTTTATTAGACATTCTACCATCTATGAATTTCATTTATTCTCATTCAAAAAAACAAAACTATAGATTATCAGCTTCTCAAACTTTAAATAGACCTGAATACAGAGAGCTAGCTCCATTTGCATTTTATGATTTCAACACTCAGTTTGTTTTATCTGGTAACCCTGAGCTAAAACGTTCTAAAATTACAAATCTAGATTTAAAATACGAATGGTTCCCTGGAAATGGTCAATTCTTATCTGGAACATTTTTCTATAAATATTTCCAAAACCCAATTGAACAAATTGTAAGGGCAGATGTAACTAATGAGATTTCATACAAAAATGTACCATATGCTACAAATTATGGTTTTGAGATTGACTTTAAAGCAATTTTAGGCTTGATGTTTCATGCAGATAGTACAGCTTTCGCTAATAGGTTTTCAATATCAAGCAATTTAGCAATAATTCGTTCAAATGTTGATGTATCTAAAAATATTGGTACTCAATATGCATCTAGACCATTACAAGGTCAATCACCATATGTATTTAATGGAAGTGTTTCGTATTTAGATGAAGAAAGAAATATGACTATGACTTTAACTCTAAATAATGTAGGTTCTAGAATTTATATCTTAGGAAGTATTAATCAAGCAGATATTTGGGAAAAAAGTAGAACATTTTTAGATTTCCAAATTCAAAAATCATTTTTCAAAGATAAATTAGATTTAAAATTGAATTTCCAAAATTTATTTGCTCAAAATCAAATATTTTATCAAAACAAATACAATACTACAACATCAGCTTCAAAAGGTTTTGATCTTGTAACTAATAGTTTATTGTTAGGTGATAAGAACAACATAAATGGATACAATAAAGACTTAGATGATTTAGTATGGTCAACTAAATACGGTAGAACATTTTCATTTTCTTTAACATACAAACTTTAATAATTAACATTTAGTTTAATAAATATTAACTAATAGGTCGGAAATTCTTCCGGCCTATTTTTTTTATGTAAACAATCTCATTATCAACATTAAAGGAATTTAATATTAAGTTAAGTTCAGTAAAATTGAAAATTGCTTAACATTAAATTAACTTATTATTATTCTTTTGGTATCCTGAATTTAACTCAACTATTACTTAAAATAACAAAATTTGCAAAAGTAATTTATATTTATAAAAGATGAAAATGAGAAAATTTTATTTAACAGCTTTTGTTGCCGTGATATGTAATATGGCAATGAGTCAAAGCTTTTTTGTACCTACAACGTACAGAGGGGCGTTTGCACCTGCACCAGAAACTCCTTGGACTGACCAATGGACAAATTGGGATCCACAAAATACAAATTATGGAACTCCTACACAAAACGTTACTACAAGTATTTCAACAAATACTACATGGACAGCTAACAAAGTATATTTATTACAAGGTCAAATTTATGTAAAAAATGGAGCTACACTTACAATTGAACCAGGAACAATTGTAATGGGAGACAAAGCTACATCTGGTTCTGGTTTGTTTGTAACTCAAGGAGCAAAATTAATTGCAGCAGGTACAGCATCTCAACCAATCGTTTTTACATCTAATCAACCAGCATTAAATAGAAATGCAGGTGATTGGGGAGGTATTATTTTATTAGGAAAAAGTACTAGTAATTACGCGGGAGGTCTTGCTAACATTGAAGGTATTTTACCTGTTGCTGAAACACAATTTGGAGGCGGTACATCCCCTGACATAAATGATAATTCAGGAAAATTAGAATATGTTCGTATCGAATTTGGTGGTTATGTTTATCAACAAGATAAAGAAATTAATGGATTAACTTTAGGCGCTGTAGGAAAAGGTACATCTATTCACCACGTTCAAGTTTCATTCAGTAATGATGATGCATTCGAATGGTTTGGAGGAACTGTAAACTGTTCTCATTTAGTATCATATAGAAATTTAGATGATGATTTTGATACAGATTATGGATTTTCAGGTAAAGTTCAATTTGGTTTAGTTGTTCGTGATCCAAATATTGCTGACAACCCTTCAATATCAACTTCAGAAGGTTTTGAATCAGACAACAATAATGCTGGTGATGCTTCAACACCTCAAACAAGCGCTATATTTTCGAATATAACTTTAGTAGGTCCTTATAGAGGTAACAATACCACTACTATTGCAAGTGGATATAGAAGAGGTGCAAGAATTAGAAAAAATTCAGGATTAAAAATATACAATACTATTTTTATGGATTTTAAAACAGGTATTTACATTAACGGTTCTGCATGTGAAGCAAATGCTACTAATGGAGTCTTAAAGTTTAAAAACAATATAAATGCTGGTTTTATTACAAATTCATCAGTTGAAAAAGATGCAGGTAGTGCTTTTAATATTAGATCTTGGTATGGATTGAATAATAACGACTCTCTACCTGCAGTTTCTAACATTACACCAAGTATTTTAGTAAAACCTTACGATTATTTAGTACCAGATTATAGACCAATTTCTAGTTCTATTGCTTTAACTAACTATGCTTTTGATGATATTTCTATTAAAGACTATGTTCTAATTGCTCCAACTACAACAAAATCAACATATGAATACTGTATAGGAGACGCAGCATCAGCATTAACTGCTACAAGTAATCTAGACTGCTCATTAAAATGGTATAATGTAGCTACAGGTGGTTCTTCTATATCTACACCAACACCTTCTACAACGACAGATGGTACTTACTACTATTATGTTTCTCAAGCAAATGCAAATGGAATTGAAGGTCCAAGAACAACAATCACAATTATAGTTCACGCTTTACCTTCAGCTCCAGTAATTTCTGCAAATGGATCAACTACTGTTTGTACAGGTTCTACAGTAACACTTAACTCTGATAAAACTTCAAACAACTTATGGTCAACAAATGAAACTACACAGTCTATTACAGTTAGTACATCAGGAAACTATACAACAGTTTTTACGGATGCGAACGGTTGTAAAGCAACTTCTAATGTAATTTCAGTAAATGTTAGTAACGCACCTGTTCCAACAATTCAAAATAGTGGCGCTACAGCTTTATGTCAAGGTCAAACTGTTACATTAACTGCTTCAGATGCTGATTCATATTTATGGTCAACGAATGAAACAACAAAATCAATAACTGTTAATTCAGGAGGTGTTTACTCTGTAACTACAACAAATTCAAATGCTTGTAATGGTGTTGGTACTTCAGCAACTGTTACTATCTCTGTTACACCTCAACCAGTTGCAAATGGATCATATACAATTTCAAATGGAAATGTAGTGAGCTTTACAAACACTTCAACAAATGCTACTTCATATGATTGGGATTTTGGTGATTTCAACTCATCATCTGCAGCTAACCCTTTACATGTTTACCCAGACAATAATCCTTACACAGTAACTTTAACTGCGAAAAATGGTATTTGTTCAAGCACAAAAACTTTCAATATCACTACATTAAATGTTGAGAAAATTGAAAACAATTCTTTCAATGTAAATTTATTTCCAAATCCAATTAATGAAAATGGAACTTTAGAAATTGAATTAGTTGAGAATAATAACGTTACAATTAATATTGTTGATTTCAAAGGATCATTAGTAAATACAATTGCTAATAATTACTTGGATGCTGGAAAACATTCATTCAACTTAAATACAACTGAATTAGAAAATGGTTTGTATTTTGTTGTAATTAATGCTAACAACGCAAAAAGAACAATTAAAATGAATGTAATTAAATAATTAAACCATTCAATCTAAATTAAGGCGACCATATTGGTCGCCTTTTTTATTTGCATTATTATCCCGTCCTAAAATAAGTTGACAACATTTAGCTTATTTTAATGAAACAGAAATGAAGAACCAAAAAAATGATTTCCACTTCATTAGAATGTTAATTCGCTTAAATTATAAGACTAGATCTGGACTAATAGTAAACCCCTAATAATAATAAAAAGCCATAAGAAATAATCTTATAGCTTTAATCTTTTAATAATTAACCTTAAAGAGATTCCTCTAATTTTTCTAAACCAATTCCTCTAGAACCCTTTAACAAAATCATTTTTTTATTAAGAATATTACTTTTCAAGTAATCTTGAAATTCAAATCTATTAATAAACGTAACTAGATTAGTGTTTTTTACACCTAAAGAATTAAAAATTGATCCAATTAGAAAACCACTTAATTTCAAATCTAATAGCTGATCAATAATTTTAGTATGCTCATTTAATGATTCCTCACCAAGTTCCAACATATCTCCTAATATCACAATTTTATTCTCTTTTTTGATTTGAGCAAAACTTTCCAAAGCAGAACTCATACTTGTTGGATTTGCATTATAACAATCAAGTATCAAAGTATTACTCAATGTCTCTTTAACTTGAGAACGATTATTCGTAGGATTATAACTTTGTAGTGCATTATTAATATTTTCATTAGAAATCTTAAACAAAACTCCAAAACTAATTTCAGCTAAAAAATTATAAAAATTGTATTTACCAATTAAATGTGTTTTAACAATATCAGAATCATAATCTTTATTTTTCCATTTAAACTCCACATAAGGAGTTAATTCTAACAATTCGCCAACAATATCTGCATTAGCA
>CALPVI020000106.1 GCA_943326975.2 Actinomyces viscosus
ATAAAACATATCAAAATCAATTAACTCTTCACAAACAATATGTTACAGAAATGTTAGTGAATTACTTATTTCCAAATAACAAATAAAGTGTAATTTAAATTCATAACTATATGAAAAGTAAAATCATAATGAGTTTCTTAGTTCTGCTGACTTTTTCAGTAAAAGCGCAAACTTTGGATTTAGAAACTTGCCTCAAAATGGCTGATACTGCAAACTTAACAATTGTTAATGCGCGTTTAGATGTTGAAATAAATAAAAAACAAATCAAATCGTATGAGGCAGCAAAATTACCAAAGGTTATTTATGCAGCTGACTATAAATACAATGCCGTAATACCAGGTCAGCTTTTACCTGCAGAAATTGTTGGTGGTAAACCCGGCACTTTTGCAACAGTTCAATTTGGCGTACCTTATGTATTAAGCAATACTTTACAATTAAGCCAAGTAGTCTATAATCCTCAAGTAAATTATGGGGTAACCGCTTTAAAAATCAACCAAGAAGTAATTGAATTACAAGCAAACCTTACTGCTCAAAATGTGAAGTATCAAGTCATGCAAACATTTTTCAATCTTCAAGCAACAAAAAAACAATTAGATTTTATCAAAGAAAACATAACAAATCTTGATAAAATTATCAAAAATATGCAAGCATTCGTAGATCAAAAAATGGTTATTTCTACCGAAGTTGACAAACTAAATATTACAAGACTAAATTTAGTTAATCAACAACAAACGTTGACTGCAACTCAAGAAAAAATAGAAAATTTCTTAAAAATATTAATTGGGAAAGATATTACAGAAAAAATTGATGTTTTGGTTGATTCTTCTGTAGAAAAATCAATTATAATAAGTACAGAAGCAAATTCTTTAATTGAACTTCAATTAATAGAAGCACAAAAAAGATTAAATATAGCTGAAAAAAGCGGAATTTATATGGCTTATCTACCTGCTTTTTCATTTTACGCAGCTTACAATTACAGTTACAACATTAGGCCAGAATCAAATTTTGGAACAGGTATTAACGGAGCGTTTTTAGGATTGAAAATAGATTGGACTTTATTTGATGGTTTTGAAAAATACAATAAATCTAAAGTAAATAAAATGAATGCTGATAAATTGAACAATCAAATGGAAAGCACTCGTTTACAACTTGAAATGAACATTGAAAACGCCAAAAAACAAGTTGAGATTCAAAAAACCTCCCTTTCAATCAGTCAAGAGCAATTGAAACTTGCTCAAACTATAAACAATCAAATCAATGCATCATTCGAACAAGGTGTAGTAAGCTCAAACGATTTGGTGAAAAATGAAACTGATTTATATCAAGCACAAACAAATATTGTGGTTGCTTATTTACAGTTAAGACAAGCAGAATTAGAATTATTAAAAGCAACAGGTAACATTAAATAACATAAGAAATCATGAATAAAAGAGTCATAACTATTATAGGAATAGCAATTGTTTTAGTCATTTTAAGTGTTCTTAAATTGAAATCAAACAAAGAAAAAGTTCAGAGTAAATTATATATACATGATACAACTGCTGCAATTTTAGTTGATGTAACAAAACCTGCTTTTCACTCCTTTGAAAATTCATTTTCATATTTGGGTACATTTGATCCTTTCAGACAAAACATTATTGGATCCGATGGTTCAGGAAAAGTTATTAAACTTGGATTTCAAGAAGGAGATAGAATAACAGAAGGTCAATTTTTAGCCAAATTAGATGATGAAATGCTTTCTATTCAATTAGAAACTGCTGAAATTAATGTTGAAGGACAAAAAAACGACGATGCTAGAAACTCAAATTTAGCAAAAGAAAATGCTATTTCAGGTGTTCAACAAGAAAAAACAAAATTAGCTTTAAAATCTGCTGAAACACAAATTAAGCAGATCAAGAAACAAATGCGTAATTCAACAATTTCAGCTCCATTTTCGGGAGTTGTCACTAAAAAAATGATTGACTTAGGAAGTGTGATTAGTGCTGGAACCCCTGTTTTAGAATTAACGGATATTTCATCTTTAAAATTAAACATCTCTGTTCCTGAAAGAGACATATTAAAATTTGTTGTTGGACAAGAAGTTAATGTAAACGCAGATGTTTATGGAAATAAACACTTTTCAGGGAAAGTTTCTAACATTTCTGTTAAAGCAGATGCTAGTCATAACTTCAAAGTCGAAGTGTTAATTAAAAATTCAACTGAAAATAGATTAATGGCTGGAATGTATGGTTCTGTAATTTTAAAAAATTCAAAAACAGTTAATGCATTATCGATTCCTAGAAAGGCATTATTAGGTTCGTCTAAGGAACCTCAAGTTTATATCGTTAGAAATGGTAAAGCGAAGATTGTATCATTTACTGCAGGAACAAGTGACGGTGAATACATCGAAGTAATAGATGGTTTGACTAAAAAAGATTTAATTGTAATCAAGGGTCAAATAAATATTCAAGACAATTCAAATGTTATGATTAAGTAATAAAAAATTAAATATGACAATTACAGAATTAGCAATTAAAAGACCTTCCTTAATCATTGTAATTTTTACAATATTAATAGGTGGTGGTTTATTGAGTTACAACCAACTCAGTTACCAATTATTACCAGACTTTTCACCTCCTATACTTACCGTAACAACGCCTTATCCAGGTGCATCACCTTCCATCGTTGAGTCTCAAGTAGCAGAACCAATGGAAGATGCTTTAAGTGGTTTAGAAAACATCAATGAGGTTACATCGTTTTCTTTAGAAAATGCTGCTATTACTATGTTGGAATTCAATCATTCAGTTGATTTAGAAACAGCTATGCAAGATGCACAACGTAAAATAGAAAGCATCAAAAGAACATTGCCTGAAGGAAGTGAAACGCCTGTATTAGCGAAAATCGAACCAAATGCTTCACCTGTTTTACAAGTAAGTGCAACCTGTGAAAAAATTGATGATAGGGCCTTTTACGAAATGATGAAAGAAGAAATACTTCCATTATTAAAACAAACGAAAGGTGTTGCTGAAATAAATGTACTAGGTGGAGAAAAACGTGAAGTAAGGGTTAACATTGATAAAGAAAAAGTAAAGTTACTTGGGCTTTCTTTAGCATCAATTAATCAAGCAATTGCCTCAGCTAATATTGAATTCCCTACTGGAAAAGTAAAAGACTTAACTGAACAAATGACAGTTCGTTTGGCTGGAAAATATAAAACAATTGACGACTTAAAAGAATTAATTCTAACATCAAATGGAACATCTACTGTAAAATTAAAAGATATTGCAGATGTTTATGATGGCACTATTGATCAATTGACAGTAAGTAGATTCAATGGAATCAATGGAATTGGTTTGAGAATCAAAAAACAATCCGATGCAAATGCGGTTGAAATGTCTAAATTGACACGTCAAAAGTTTACAGAATTAGAAAAAAAATTCAAAAAAGAGGGATTAAAATTTGTTGTAGCAACAGACACTTCCCTTCCTACAATAGAGGCCGTAAATGCAGTGTTTCACGATTTAGAATTGGCTGTTTTCCTTGTAGCAGCAGTAATGTTAATATTCTTGCATAGTATAAGAAATGCTTTCATTGTTTTAGTTTCTATTCCTGCATCTTTAATTACAACCTTCATTGCGATGTATTTATTAGGTTATACCTTAAACTTAATGACTTTATTAGCAATGTCTTTAGTAATCGGTATCCTAGTAGATGACTCGATAGTAGTGCTTGAAAATATCTATCGCCACTTATCAATGGGTAAATCAGCCAGACAAGCTGCTTTAGACGGTAGGAATGAGATTGGCTTTACAGCCTTAGCCATCACATTTGTTGACGTTGTAGTTTTTACACCTGTTGTTTTCGTTCAAGGAACTATTTCAGATATCTTACAACAATTCTCCATTGTAGTAGTTATCTCAACATTAATGTCTTTATTCGTATGTTTTACTTTGACACCATGGTTAGCATCTCGTTTTGCTAAAGAAACAATACTTAGAAAAGAAAACCCATTTCACCGAGTATTAATGTGGTTTGAAAGAAGAATAGAAATATTTACAGACCAATATGTTAAATTGGTCGCATGGACACTTAAGCATAAAATAATAACGGCAATTTCGATTGTTGGTTTATTTATGATTTCAGGTATTGTTATGTCAACAGGCATTGTTGGTCAGGAATTTGTCGCTCAAGGTGATCAAGGTAAGTTCATGATTAAATTAAAATATGATAAAAGCACTCCTTTTGCTGAAAATAACTCCATCACATTAGATATTGAGAAAATGATTTTAGCACAAAAAGATGTTAAAATGGTGTTCTCAAATGTAGGAGGCCCAAGTGCTGGTATGGGAGCCGCATCTTTTGGAAATGAATCTAGATCAGAATTAACTGTAAAACTTAAAGACCATGTACAAGATAGAATTCCAACAGCTGTGTACATGAGTGAAATTCGAAAAGAAATTGAGAAAAAACATGCAGGTTTAGAGGTAAAAGCAATAAATATTGGTATGGTTGAATCAGAAGAAGCTCCTATTGAGATTTTCTTATCAAGCAACAATACAGATTTATTAATGAAAGAAGCGCGTAGATTAAAAGAAGCTATTTTAAGAATGCCTGGTGCAAAAGACCCAACTGTTTCTACTGATGACATCACACCAGAAATCAGAATTGAGCTAGATCGTGAAAAAATGGGACAATTAGGATTACCTATTGCTGTAGTTGGAATGCAATTACAAAACGCACTAACAGGAAATACAGCTTCCAATTATTCTGAAAACGACAATGAATATAATATACGTATCATGATGGATCAAGGAGATCGTAAAAACATAAATGATATCAAAAACATGAGTTTTACCACTACAAAAGGTAACGTCGTTGAATTAGAAGAATTTGCAGAAATCACAATGGGGAATGGATTTGCATCCTTAGAAAGAAAAAACAGATTAAGTTCAACAACAGTGCGTGCTTATGTTTTAGGATCTGCAGCAGGTACCGTAGCATTAAAAATAGATGAATATCTAAAAGCGAGACCTTTGGATGCAAATGTTAAATTAACATGGGGAGGCGAGGTAAAACGTCAAAAAGAAGGTTTTGGCGCCATGGGTTCTGCCATGTTGATTGGATTGATATTAGTGTACTTAATAATGGTTGCATTGTATGATAATTTTATTTATCCTTTCGTGGTTTTATTTTCAATACCAGTTGCATTAATCGGTGCATTATTAGCTTTAAACTTCTCATCTTCAAATATTGGTATTTTCACAATGTTGGGAATGATTATGTTGTTAGGTTTAGTTTCTAAAAATGCCATTTTAATTGTTGATTTTACCAATCACTTAAAAGCAGAAGGCAGGTCAACTTATAATGCTCTTTTGGAAGCCGTAAAAGAACGTATGCGTCCAATCTTAATGACTACAATTGCAATGGTCATTGGTATGATTCCAATTGCTATTGCAAAAGGTTCTGGAGCAGAATGGAAAAATGGTTTAGCATGGGTGTTAATAGGAGGTCTATTAAGTTCAATGTTCTTAACAATTATTTTAGTACCTATGATGTATTATATCGTGGATAGAATTACTGATAAAATTAAAGGCAGAAAAGCAAAAAAAGATGAATTATTAGAAGAATTAATATAACAAATAAAATTTATTAAGAAGGCGATTTTATTAATTAAAATTAAATACGAAACTACTTTTAAAATTCAAAAGTAGTTTCGTATTTTTGTAGAGTATATTCAATAGAATTTTTAAATTTAATTTATGAGTACAACTGAAAAATTAGAATACAAAGTAAAAGACATCAGTTTAGCTGAATGGGGGCGTAAAGAAATTGTTTTAGCTGAAGCTGAGATGCCAGGTTTAATGGCTTTACGTGAAGAGTTTGGAACTTCAAAGCCTTTGGCTGGTGCTCGTATTGCTGGTTGTTTACACATGACGATTCAAACTGCTGTTTTAATTGAAACATTAACTGCTTTAGGGGCAGAAGTTTCATGGTCTTCTTGTAATATCTTTTCAACACAAGATCAAGCTGCTGCTGCAATTGCTGCAACTGGTGTTCCAGTATTCGCATGGAAAGGAATGAATGAGGAAGAATTTGATTGGTGTATTGAACAAACTATTTTTGCTTTTGAAGGTGGAAAACCTTTAAATATGATTTTAGATGATGGTGGTGACTTAACAAACATGGTTTTTGACCGTTTCCCTGAGTTAACTTCTGGAATCAAAGGTTTATCTGAGGAGACAACAACAGGAGTTCATAGACTATATGAAAGAGTGAAAAATGGAACTTTAGTAATGCCTGCTATTAATGTTAATGATTCTGTTACTAAATCAAAATTTGACAACAAATATGGTTGTAAAGAATCTTTAGTTGATTCTATTCGTCGTGCTACTGATGTTATGATGGCAGGTAAAGTTGCTGTTGTATGTGGATATGGTGATGTTGGTAAAGGTTCAGCTGCTTCATTAAAAGGTGCTGGAGCTAGAGTAATTGTTACTGAAATCGATCCA
>CALPVI020000107.1 GCA_943326975.2 Actinomyces viscosus
ATTCATCTCTTCTGCAATTTTTTCCTTAGTCATGTACTTCGTAGATTTTTATCAATTCAAAATCTTGTTGTTTTAAAATCGAAACATTTCCATTTTCAAAACCATTTCCGTTTCCTTTTTGGAACATTTCAAAGTTGGTCATTATTCCTTGATCTGGCTCTTTTCCTAAAAGATAGTTGGCGCAAAAATAAAATGTAACATCAAAACCTTGTGCTGCCATTTTAGTCAAATCTGCACTATATTCTCTGCGGTATTGTTTCATTACTACTTTAGTGGCGTCGTAATTATAATTAAAATCGTTTGGAGAAGGGAATTGAAGGTTGTATTTATTCTTATAATCTCCACTTATTTCATCATAATTCATCCATTCTTTCGTTCCTAATATAGTTATTGAACCTGAACTTGAAGAGACATTCGCATTTAATGTATTAATAAACTTTAATGCTAGTGATTTATCATTTGAAGGAACTACAAAAAATGTATTTACACCTTTTTTTAGATGAGTTTTTACATCAGATAAACTTGATTCAATTAATTTCGGGCGCATCCCTTTTGAAGGTAAATTCAAAAAAGATTGTCTAAAACTATCATATAAAGCTTGTTCTTTTGAAGAAGTAGGTTTTACGAGAATTAATTGATCTTTTAAATTCAATGAAAGAACATATTTAGCAGCACCTTCCATTAATGTGGATTCTGAAGGTATAGCAGCATAAACAAACGGGTTATTCTTCAATATAGCTGCATTAGATGCAACTGGACAAATATACCTAACTTTATTTTTCTTACACCAATCTGCTACCAATCCCATTTTATCAGGAAATAATGGACCTATTACCATATCCATATTCGCAAATTCTTTCTTTGCTAAAATCGACTTTACAGATGAAGAATCATTTTTAGAATCGTATACATATAACTTTGTTTTGAAACCTAAAACTTTCAAGGAATCCATTGCCAACTTCGCACCCATATAAAATTCTGTAGCTAAATCTGAAACACCTTTAGTTGTTGCATCTTGCTTATCAAGAAAAAAAGGTAATAATAGAGCGACAGCATATTCATCTTTTTTCTTAAACAATAAAGTTGAATCTACTTTCCTTACATCTACTGGTTTAATTTCTCTTACTTCAACTTTTTCAATTTTCTCATTTTTAATAGGAATTTTAACTATGTCGCCATTTTTTAATTTATTAGTTTTCAAACCATTTAATTTTTGTATTTCTTCAACAGAAACCATAAATCGTTTTGAAATGCTATACATAGTCTCATGAGGTAAAACAACATGTTCAATTATTGTATCCGAAAAAGTTACATTCAATTCTTTGGATGTAACTGTTTTCACATCTGAATTTACATCTTTTTCACTTTCTGGAATTACTAATTGCTGGCCTACTTTCAGCCCAGTTTCTATCCCTGGATTGGCCTCAATTAATTGTTCAGAAGATAATCCGTATTTTTTTGAAATCCCAAATAAAGTTTCTTGTGCTTGAACAGTATGTTTCTTTGCATCACTAATAACATCAGAAGGTTTTAAAGGAGAAGAACTAATCGGAATCAATAGCTTTTGTCCTTCTTTCACTCCATTTTCAACACCTGGATTTGATTTTACAATATCCTCAACAGGAACATTATATAATTTATAAATTCCCCAAAGTGTATTTCCACCTTGAACAATATGTACATAGTATTTCTTCCCATCTACTACTTCAACTTGTGCATCTTTTGGTTGTGCAAAAAGTGTAAAAAAAGAAAAAATAAAATAAACGAATAAACTATATTTTGTCATTATTGATTGTTTTAATAAACATTTAATTCAAGAATCATACCTTTATTATCAACTATTACTCCCACTCAATAGTTGCTGGTGGCTTAGAGCTTATATCGTAAGTAACACGGTTAATTCCTTTTACTTGATTAATGATTTTATTCGAAATTTTCGCTAAAAACTCATAAGGCAAATGACACCAATCAGCTGTCATACCATCAGTAGAACTTACTGCTCTTAATGCAACTGCATTTTCATATGTTCTTTCATCTCCCATAACTCCAACAGATTGAACAGGTAAGAAAATAGCTCCAGCTTGCCAAACATCATTATATAATCCATCTTCTTTCAATCCTGAAATAAAGATGTTATCTACTTCTTGTAAAATTCTTACTTTTTCAGCTGTAACTTCTCCCAAAATTCGAATTCCTAAACCAGGTCCTGGGAATGGGTGTCTATTTAAAATATTATCAGCAATATTTAAAGAACGTCCAACTCTTCTAACTTCGTCTTTGAACAATAAACGTAACGGTTCAACAACTTGTAACTTCATGTAATCAGGTAAACCTCCTACATTGTGATGCGATTTAATTGTTTGAGAAGGTCCTCCATTAACCGAAACTGATTCAATAACATCAGGGTAGATTGTTCCTTGACCTAACCATTTTGCATCATCAACTAATTTTGATTCCTCATCAAAAACATCTATAAAAACTTTTCCTATCGCTTTTCTTTTTAATTCAGGATCAGTCAAACCACTCAAAGCTGCATAGAATTTAGAAGAAGCATCTACTCCTTTCACATTTAACCCCATTCCTTTGTATGATTCTAAAACTGATTCGAATTCATTTTTACGTAACAAACCATTGTCCACAAAAATACAATGCAAATTAGCTCCAATTGCTTTATGTAACAATACTGCCGCAACAGATGAATCAACACCTCCTGATAAGCCTAAAATTACTTTATCTGATCCAATTTTTGATTTTAAATCTTCCACGGTAGATTCAACAAATGAATCTGGGGTCCAACTTTGAGAACATTGACAAATATCAACAATAAAGTTTTTCAACAAAGTTGCACCTTCTAATGAATGATATACTTCAGGGTGAAATTGTATACCGTATGTTTGTTCTCCTTGAATATGGTAACCTGCAACTTCAACATCGGAAGTACTAGCAATAATTTCGTAATTTGTTGGAACTTTTTTAATTGTATCTCCATGTGACATCCACACTTGTGAACCAATAGACATTCCTTTTGTTAATTCATGCGTTTGATTTACAAAAGAAAGATTTGCTCTACCATATTCTCTAATTGTTGATGGTAAAACTTCACCTCCATAATTTAAAGATAAATATTGAGCACCAAAACAAACACCTAACAATGGAAATTTACCTTTAATTTCAGACAAATCAGGTTTAGGAGCATTCTCATCTCTTGTAGAAAATGGACTACCTGATAAAACAACACCTTTAATATTATCCGTTAATACAGGAACTTTATTCCATGGATGAATTTCACAATAAACGTTTAACTCTCTTACTCTTCTTGCGATCAATTGAGTGTATTGCGAACCAAAATCTAAAATTAAAATCATTTCTTTCATGAGGCAAAGATAAGAGTAATATGTTTCTTTAAAGTTGATTTTACAAGAAAACTTTTTAACTGAGTTATTAAATTTAAAATCTGACAATTTGACACAAAATAAAACTTGGAACAATTTTAGCCAATTGGGAAGTATTAAAGATGATAATAAAGGACCATTTTATCAGAAATTTAAATTATTTTTGGTCCACTTTAAACTGTCAAACAGATATGATACAAGGAATTTTAAAAAAAATATTCGGTGATAAAGCCGCTAATGATAGAAAAACCTACCAACCTTACATCGATAAATCGAATGAATTTTTCCAAACATTCCAATCAATTACAGATGATGAATTAAGAGGTAAAACTTTTAAATTTCAGCAACTTGTAATTGAAGGCACAAAAGAATTAGAAGATCAAATTCAAGAATTAAAAGATCAAGCAAACGATGCTAACACTTTAGTTCATGACAAAGAAGCAATCTTTGAAAAAATAGATGCTTTATCAAAATCTGTTGATGAAAAAATTGAAGAAATTTTAGAATCAATTTTACCGGAAGCATTTGCTGTTCTTAAAGAAACTTCTCGTCGATGGGCTGAAAATGGTCAGATGACAGTTACAGCTTCAGAATTTGACAAAGAATTAGCAAGTAAAAAAGACGGAATTAAAATAGAAGGAGATAAAGCTACATGGTTTAATAAATGGACTGCTGCGGGTACTGAAGTTGAGTGGAAAATGGTTCACTATGATGTTCAGTTAATGGGAGGAGCTGTAATTCACAAAGGAAATATTGCAGAAATGCAAACAGGTGAAGGGAAAACGTTAGTTGCTACTCTACCCGTTTATTTAAATGCTTTAGCAGGAAAAGGTGTTCATTTAGTAACCGTAAATGATTATTTGGCTAAACGTGACTCAGAATGGATGGGACCTTTGTACCAATTTCATGGTTTAACAGTTGATTGTATTGATAAACATCAACCTAACTCTGAAGCTAGAAGAAAAGCTTACTTAGCTGATATCACATTCGGAACAAACAATGAATTTGGTTTTGATTACTTACGTGACAATATGTCAAGTAGTGTAGAAGATCTTGTTCAACGCAAACATCATTTTGCGATTGTCGATGAGGTCGATTCAGTTTTAATTGATGATGCTCGTACACCTTTGATTATTTCTGGACCTACACCAAGAGGAGATGAACATGAATTTTATCAATTGAAACCAAGAGTAGAAAATGTTGTGTCTGCTCAACGTCAATATGTAAACCAATGTTTAACTGATGCTAAAAAACTTCTAAGTGTAATAAACAATCCTGGTGAAGGTCAAGATTCTAAACAAATGCTTGAAGATGGAGGTATTGCTTTGTTAAGAGCACACAGAGGTTTACCAAGAAATAAAGCGTTAATCAAATTCTTATCTGAGCCAGGAATCAAAGCGCACTTGCAAAAAGTAGAAAATTACTACATGCAAGATCAAAGCAAAAACATGAAGAAAATTGACAAAGAACTTTTCTTTGTGATTGATGAAAAAAATAATACAATTGAACTTACAGATAAAGGTATTGATTTAATCTCAGGAAAAGATGATCGAAATTTCTTTATTATGCCCGATATCGGTCTTGAAATTGCAAATCTTCAAAAAGAAAATTTGGAGAAAGAAGCATTTGTAGAGCAAAAAGATTTATTGATTCGTGAATACAGTATTAAATCTGAAAGAATTCATTCTGTAAGTCAATTATTAAAAGCATACACCCTTTTCGAAAAAGAAATTGAGTACATCGTAATGGATGGAAAAATTAAATTAGTAGATGAGCAAACTGGTCGTGTAATGGAGGGAAGACGTTATTCTGATGGACTTCACCAAGCAATTGAAGCGAAAGAAAATGTAACTGTGGAGGCAGCGACCCAAACTTACGCTACAATCACATTACAGAACTACTTCAGAATGTACCACAAATTAGCAGGTATGACTGGTACTGCTGAAACTGAAGCAAAAGAATTTTGGGACATTTATAAATTAGATGTAATTGTAATTCCTGCTCATCGAAATGTTATTCGTAAAGATCAAAATGATTTAGTTTTTAAAACAGCAAGAGAAAAATACAATGCTGTTATAATTGAGGTTGAAAGACTCGTTGCGCAAGGAAGACCTGTTTTAGTAGGTACAACTACTGTAGAAATTTCTGAATTATTAAGCCGTATGCTTAAAATGAAAGGAATTAACCATCAAGTATTAAATGCGAAATACCATCAAAAAGAAGCTGAAATTGTTGCTGATGCTGGTAAAGCAGGTGCTGTTACAATTGCAACAAACATGGCAGGTCGTGGAACTGATATCAAATTAGGCGAAGGCGTAAAAGAATCAGGTGGTTTAGCAATTATTGGTACAGAAAGACATGACTCAAGACGTGTAGACAGACAGTTAAGAGGTCGTTCTGGACGTCAAGGAGACCCAGGTTCTTCTCAATTCTTCGTATGTTTGGAAGATGATTTGATGCGTAAATTTGGCTCTGAAAGAATTGCTAAATTAATGGATAGAATGGGCTTAAAAGAAGGTGAAGTAATCACACACAGTATGGTTTCTAAATCGATTGAAAGAGCACAGAAAAAAGTGGAAGAGAATAACTTCGGAATGCGTAAAAGATTATTAGAATATGATGATGTAATGAACGCACAACGTAAGGCTGTATACAAAAAACGTCATAACGCATTATTTGGAGATCGTTTAGATTTAGATATCGATAATATGTTCTACGATATCTCTGATACAATCGTACATTCTTTTGCAGGAGCAACAGATTTTAATGATTTTGAAAATGATTTATTAAGAATCCTAGGGATTCAGTCTCCTATTTCAGAAGAAGAATATAAAACGATTTCTAAACATGCACTTTCAGAAAAAGTTTATACTGAAGTTAGAGCTCATTACGATCGTAAAAACGAAAAAATTGCTGCAAGAGCAATGCCTCAGGTAAAACACGTTTTTGAAAACATGTCAAACCAATTCAAAAATATCGTATTTGAATTGACTGATGGAAAACGTGAAATAAAAATGATTTTAGATTTGGAAAAAACATACAAATCTGGTGGAACAGAAATCTACA
>CALPVI020000108.1 GCA_943326975.2 Actinomyces viscosus
CGAACATCAATTATTTCGATATTTTCAGTTTTAATTTTATGTTCAAATTCTGCGGCAGAAATTCTTTCTGATGTTTCATAGATTTTTCCAGATAGTTTCCAATTTTCAAATCCACCACCTAAAAATCCAATCGTATGATCAAATCCTACACGAGACAAACGTATCATCGCTTCCATTTCTTGACCTTCAGGACAAACCAATGCAATTTTGTGATTGATATCCGGGATTAATTCGCCAACCCACATGGCAAAATTACTTTCTAATCCAATGTTTAAACTATTTGGAACAAATCCTTTGGCAAATTCCTCAGATCTTCTGCAATCTAATATTACAACTGAATGATCATCAACAATCGTTTCAAATTCATCTAAAGTCATTGGGACATTAGCTCTTGCAATGATTGAATCCAAACTATCATAACCGTTGATGTTCATGATAACGTTTTTAGGAAAATAGGCTGGTGGTGCAACTAATCCACTTAATAATTCTTTTTTGAAGTCTTCTTTGGATAATTCTAGATTTAATGCATAGTTTGTTTTCTTTTGGTTACCTAGAGTATCTGTTGTTTCTTTGCTCATTAATTTACCACATGCACTTCCTGCACCGTGATTTGGATAAACGATCAAATCATCGCTCAATGGCATTATTTTGTTTCTTAAAGAATCGTATAAATATCCTGCTAATTTGTCTTCTGTCAAATCTACGATGACATGTTGCGCTAAATCTGGTCTACCTACATCTCCTATAAACAAAGTATCACCTGTTATGATTCCATGTTCGTGACCATTTTCATCAATTAATAAGTAGGTTGTACTTTCCATTGTATGTCCGGGTGTGTGAATCACTTTCACAGTATAATCCCCAACTTTAAATTCTTGACCATCTTCAGCAACAATTGCATCAAATCCTGGTTTTGCAGTAGGTCCGTATACGATTTCAGCACCTGTTTTACTTGCTAAGTCTAAATGACCACTTACAAAATCTGCATGAAAATGTGTTTCAAATACATATTTAATTTTAGCGTGATCTTTATCTGCTTTTTCAATATATGGTTCAACCTCGCGTAATGGATCAAAAATTGCAACATCTCCTTTACTTTCTAAATAATATGCTGCATGTGAAATACATCCGGTATAAATTTGTTCTACTTTCATAATCTCTATGTGTTGAGTTTCTAAAAATTTCTATAGCAAAAATAGAGAGAGTAAATCTTTTAAAAAGTGACTTAGATTACATTTCTAATTGATTTCGGTTTTTTTATTGGGTTTTAGTCAATAGTTATTATCGTTTCGTAATTAACAATGCATTGGTGATTGGTTTCTATTGAGTTAAGTTTGTTAGGGTATTCTATTCAGTATCTTTGAAGTTCATAAAAATATCAATATGTCATCTGCATTAATTGTTATCGTATTAATTTGTTATTTCGGCTTGTTAATAGGGATTTCTTATTTTACTTCTAAGGGTGCTAACTCTGAATCTTTTTTTTCTGGAAATAAATCAAGTGCTTGGTATTTAGTGGCTTTCGGTATGATTGGTACTTCTTTATCTGGTGTAACTTTTATTTCTGTACCCGGTGCTGTTGGAGTAGGTGGTTGGCATTATTATCAATTGGTATTAGGCTTTTTTATAGGTTATTTTGTTATTGCATATGTGTTGCTACCATTGTATTATAAGTATAATTTGACGTCGATTTATCGTTATTTAGAATATCGTCTTGGATTTAGTGCATACAAATGGGGGGCAGGTTATTTTATTATTTCGAGAACCTTAGGTGCAACAGTTCGTTTGTATTTGGTTATTAATGTCTTACAAATTTTTGTGTTTGATGAATTGAACCTTCCTTTTTGGGTGACAACGTGTCTTATTATGGCTATGATTGTGATGTACACATTAAAAGGAGGTGTTAAAACGATTGTTTGGACGGATACTTTACAGACCATTTTCATGCTTTTGGCTCTTGTGGTTTGTATATTTTCAATCAAAGGAATGTTAGGTTGGGATTGGTCTACAATGTGGTCGAACTTGGAAGTTAAAGGAATGACGAATCTTTGGGGTACTGATCCATTGAAAAAAGATTACTTTTTAAAGCATGTGTTAGGAGGAGCTTTTATCACCATCACTATGACTGGTTTAGATCAAGAAATGATGCAAAAAAACATAAGTGTTAAGAACCTAAAAGATGCTCAGAAAAATATACTTTCTTTTTCTTTTGTTTTGCTTTTAGTGAATGCGTTGTTTTTGTTTTTAGGTGGTATTCTTTATTTATATGCTCAACAAAATGGTTGGGAATACAAACCAGATGATATGTTCCCTTCAATAGTAAGAGATCATTTACCACAAGGAATTTTCATCATCTTCATTATTGGATTAATTTCTGCTTTGTTTCCTTCAGTTGATGGAGCAATTACAGCCTTGACTTCTTCATTTTGTATCGATATTTTAGGTTTTCAACGAAGAACCGACCTGAATGAAGCTCAGCAAACACGTTTAAGAAAACAAATACATTTATTGTTTGCTTTGGCTTTCACTTTATTGGTTTTCTTCTTTAAATGGAAAAACGATAAAAGTATCATTGATTTAATCTTTGTAATAGCAGGTTATACTTATGGTCCATTGTTAGGTTTATTTGCTTTTGGAATTTTAACGAAACGAAAATTGATTAATTGGATGGTTCCTGTGGTTTGTTTATCATCACCAGTTATTTGTTATGTTTTGGATTATTATTCAACTTCTATTTTCGGAGGCTATAAGTTTGGAAATGAGATGTTGATTCTTAACGGCTTAATTACATTTACTTTATTATTTATTACAAGCACTAAAACTTCGATTGAAAATGAAAATAGTATTGCATGATAATGGTTTGCATTTACGTTTTGCACCGCTTACATTAACAAGGCCAGTAGGTAATTTACGAATTGGTATTTTCACAAATGACGAACGTTGGAAACAATTTTTACCAGAAGTAGAGGTTTCGTTTAAAACAGAAACTTATCTTCAAAGTAAATTCCCTTTAGCAACTGATGATATAGTCTTTGTAAATGCCCAAATAATTCCAAATGAAGATGTTGTAGCAGCTGTTAGTCATTTAGAATCGAACGAAGTTTTAGAAGTAAATGGATTATGGATTGCTAAAAAAGGTACTGGCTCAATTAAAGTAGATTTTAAAGGTGATTTTCCGACTGTTTTAGAACATAGATGGCATTTGTACCAAAAAAATGATGAAGTACTTCGATCAGATTTTCAGTTAATTACAAATAGTAGATTATCTCAACCACTTTCAAAGTCAAATACAGTAATTGGAGATGCAAATCTTATATTTTTAGAAGAAGGCGCTGTCGTTGAAGCGAGTATTTTAAATACAAATTCAGGTCCAATTTATGTAGGTAAAGATGCTGAAATTATGGAAGGTTCGATTGTTAGAGGACCTTTAGCAATGGGAGAACACAGTGCGTTAAAACTTGGTACAAAAGTATATGGAGCTGTAACGTTAGGTCCACATTGCAAAGTAGGTGGAGAAGTAAACAATGTTGTTTTTCAAGCTTATTCAAACAAAGGACATGATGGGTTTTTAGGTAATGCTTTGGTTGGAGAATGGTGTAATTTAGGAGCTGATACGAATACGTCGAACCTGAAAAATAATTATGGAAACGTTTCTACTTTTTCATTTGAAACCGAAAAGGAAGAAAAAACAGATATACAGTTTATGGGCGTTTGTATGGGAGATCATAGTAAATGTGGTATCAATACGATGTTTAATACAGCAACTGTAGTAGGAGTTTCGGCTAATGTTTATGGCGCAGGTTTTCCAGATAAATACATTCCATCCTTTACTTGGGGTGAACCATCTAAATTAGTTCCATTTCGTTTTAATAAAGCAGTTGAATATTCTAATAATATGATGAATAGGAGAGGTTTGGAACTTTCAGAAGAAGAAATTTCGATTTTAAAAACGATAGCAGAAAAATACAACATTTCAGCATTGGATTAAAATTTGGATTTTCTTTTGTATAATTTATTGTGACAAAATAGCAGTTCATAAATGTTGGCATAACAATTGAAAATGCTACATCACATTTTTGTAGGCAAATTTGAATTGCTTTTAGTTAAAACGATTCAAATAGTTTACTGACACAATGACGTACAAAGGAAAAACAAATTATGAACGATATTTTTGAAAAAACATTATTACAGTTAGCAGGCAACGGCGAAACCGAAGCAGAATTCATTCCGTTGATTACTTCAGAGGAAGAAGAAAGAATGAATAAGCAAGAGTATCCTGACGAATTACCGATTCTTCCATTAAGAAATAATGTATTATTTCCAGGAGTTGTTATTCCAATTACAGTAGGAAGGGATAAATCAATTAAGTTAATTCAAGAAGCCAATAAAGGAACGAAAACAATAGGGGTTGTATCTCAAAAAAATCAGGAAGAGGAAAATCCAAGTTTTGATGATTTACATTCTACTGGAACAGTGGCTCAAATAATTCGAATGTTGAAAATGCCAGATGGAAGTTCAACAGTAATTATTCAAGGAAAACGTCGTTTCAAAATGATTGCTCCTACTCAAACGGAGCCTTATTTGAAGGCAACTGTGGAGATGATTCAAGAGCCTGAAGTTGACAAAAAGAACAAAGAATTAAATTTAATGTTCAAGACTATCAAAGACTTGGCATTACAAATAATTAGAGATAGTCCAAATATTCCTTCTGAAGCATCATTTGCAATTGGAAATATAGATTCACCAACGTTTTTAGTGAATTTTATTTCTTCCAATATGAATGCTGATGTACATAAAAAACAGGAAATGTTGGAGCAATTTGACTTGAAGAAACGAGTAGAAATGGTAATGGAACACCTTTCACTTGAGATTCAAATGTTGGAAATGCGTAATGAGATTCAATCGAAAGTTAGAAGAGATTTGGATCGTCAGCAACGAGAATATTTTCTTCATCAAGAAATAAAAACGATACAAGATGAATTAGGAGATAATCCTCAAGCCCAAGATGTTGAAGACATGCGTAAACGTGCTGAAGCAAAAAAATGGGATGAGAAAGTTGCTAAATTATTCAACAAAGAATTAGAAAGATTTCAACGAATGAATCCACAAGGAGCAGAATATTCTGTTCAATTAAATTACTTGGATTTGTTATTGGAATTACCTTGGGGTGAATACTCTACAGACAAATTAGATTTAAAACGTGCCGCTAAGATTTTAGATAAAGATCATTACGGATTAGAAGACGTTAAAAAACGTATTTTGGAATACTTAGCTGTTCTTAAATTGAAAGGGAACATGAAGTCTCCAATTTTATGTTTTTATGGACCTCCAGGAGTTGGTAAAACATCTTTAGGTCGTTCAATTTCTGAGGCTTTAGGAAGAAAATATATTCGAATGTCTTTAGGAGGTGTGCATGATGAATCAGAAGTTCGTGGACATAGAAAAACGTACATTGGTGCAATGCCAGGAAGAATTATCCAAAATATTAAAAAAGCAGGTATTTCAAATCCTGTCTTCGTTTTAGATGAAATTGATAAATTGGGTAAAAGTAACCATGGTGATCCATCGTCTGCAATGTTAGAGGTATTAGACCCCGAACAAAACCATGAGTTTTATGATAATTACGTAGAAACAGAGTTTGATTTGTCTCGCGTGATGTTTATTGCTACGGCAAATAATTTATCTTCAATTCCAGGTCCATTAAGAGATCGTATGGAAATTATCGAGGTAAATGGTTATACAGTTGAGGAAAAAATAGAAATTGTAAAACGTCATTTAATTCCAAAACAAATAGGAGAACATGGAATCACGAAAAAAGATTTCACGATGGATACTAAAATAATTGAGCAATTAATTGAAGAGTATACAAGTGAATCAGGTGTTCGTGGATTGGATAAGAAAGTAGCAACTTTGGTTCGAAATCGTGCAAGACAAATTGCTATGGAAGAATCGTTTGAACCAAAAGTAACTAAAGATGAATTATTTCAAGTATTAGGTGCTGGAAGAGGAAAAACGAAATACGATAACAATGCAGTAGCTGGAGTTGTAACCGGTTTAGCTTGGACAAGCGTTGGAGGAGATATTTTATTTATTGAATCATCAATTACAAAAGGAAAAGGAAAATTAACTTTAACTGGTAATTTGGGAGATGTAATGAAAGAATCAGCTGTTATTGCTTTAGAATATTTAAAAGCACACAGTAGTTGGTTGAATTTAGATCAAGATGTATTTGATAATTATAACGTACATATACATGTTCCTGAAGGAGCTACTCCAAAAGATGGGCCTTCTGCTGGGATTACGATGCTTACCTCTATTGCTTCATTGTTTAGTCAACGAAAAGTAAAAAAACAGTTGGCAATGACTGGAGAGATTACATTGAGGGGTGAAGTACTTCCTGTTGGTGGAATAAAGGAAAAGGTTCTTGCAGCCAAAAG
>CALPVI020000109.1 GCA_943326975.2 Actinomyces viscosus
AATATGATATATGTTCCAATTGCAACAAGACCTAAAATAACTAATATAATCCACCAAGGAAATTTCTTCTTAGTTGCAGCTTTTTCAATCGCTTCTTTTAACTTTGGATTTATTACTTCTAGATTGTAATTTCCTTTATTAAATGCTTCTTTCTTTTCAACCTGTACTACACGAACCCCATATTGTGCAACATGGTCAATTAAATTTTGAATATCACTTTCACCTGTCTCAGTATCTTTAGATTCCCATGATTTAGCAACTAAAATTTCAATACCGTCAGCAGATCTAAAAGTTTCATCTTTTTCAATAAAATGAGAAGCATTGATGTCAAGTTCTTGTTGCGTACATTCTTGACGAATAGAACCCGGTTGGATTACACCATATTTTCTGTTTGTGTAAGGTTTAAATAAACTTTTGTAATTTTTGGGTGCTGAAGGATTAATTGTATCTGGTAGCATTGCTTTTAATTCCTCAAACGTTGCTTTAGGGTACAAAGTAGTTAAAGCATCAACAACACCAATTGCTGTTCGATTCATTGCTTTTCCCGTCACTTCAATTACACCATTTTTTAAGTTTTTTTTATCTTCTTCAGATAATTTTTCAAGAACGTTAATTGACATAATTTTTAAATTGATTCATCTCAAAAATAATAGATATTTAATAATTTAACAAAAAATTAGTAAGTTTATTTTTTAATTTAAATTCAAAAAGAATAATAAAGTAGATTTATAGTGAAAATTGGAAGTTGTTTTAAATAATCAATATACATTTAATTTAATTTCCATCAACAAATTAAAATACTTTTTTAACTTAACACTAAATTATTTGTCTATGAACGAAGAAACGATTATCAAACTTAAAAAAGAAAACAAATCCATTTTCGAGAAATTTGGTATGTTTTATTTGAATGTTTTTCAAAAAATGAGTGATAAACGTCCAAAAAAAAATGATGTTTTAACAACAGATCAAGAAATTAAGAAAAAAACAAATCTTGTTTATTCCAAATCTATAGCATTTACGATATTGGTTAGTGTTTGTACAGCTGCACCTTGTGTTTTTGTTGATTTACATTTTCAAAACGCTTCAAAGTTAACGTATTGGTTGTGGTTGCTATCAGTAACAATTGTCTGTGTTGCTGTAGAGCTTTATTGTTTGTTTCTAATTGCTATCAAATTAGTACATGATCTACAGAAAATTTTAAAGTTAGAAAATTACTCCTCTGATTTAATAGCGCTACCTACTTTTCATGTCAAAAACATTTTAGTTAGAACGGCACTTGAAATCCCTGATCCTGAATTAGAAGTTTTAGGCATAGATCCATTTAAAATTATTTCTAGACGAAATTTAATGGTAATAAGTTTAATCTACAAAGGGAAAATATTTTTGACAAATCAAATACTAAAATATTTATTGCTTTATACAGTAGGAAAATATGTTTTTGGGATTTCAATTTTATACGAAGCAGTGCTGGTTGAATGTTTTTGGAATATTATGGTATTAAGAAAAGTATTGATTGATGCGAGATTACGCTTGTTCGGATTAAAACTTTCATATGATATTATTGCTCAATTTAAAAGTTCAAAAATTATTGATCATCTATCAATGACTGCAAAAAAAGGTTGTATAAGAGCAATCGGAAATTCTGTTGTTATGACCAAAAATTACCATCCAAATATGATTTTTTTATTGGTGCATTTTCAAAAAGAGTTGAATATAGTTGAACCTGAAAATTTTGATGATTGGTCTATGTTTCTTCAAACTTTAAAGGATGTAACTGATGAAGAACGTTTTTTCCTTTTAGATCTTTTTACAGTTGCTACAGCTTTTGATGGTTCGATTTCTTCTACGGAAAGTAAACACATTAAAGAAGCTTATGGAAGTAGTTATCCTAAATACATTAATCGATTAGAGAATTTAACAAAACATTTAAAACAAGGCTATTTTTATAAAGCGTTAGATGAATGTCATTTAGATTTTAAAGAAGGATAGTTTTCAGTAAATTTTATTTGAATAAATTCAATACTTTCAACTATATTTAACAATAATTCTTTTCCTCATTTTTGAATATAAAAAATGTTGAAATAAAATTAATTTTAACTTCTTAACTTTTAAATTATGAACTTTGAAAATACTGTTATTTATCTTTACAAAGGCAATCCTAATTCTACTTATTTGAAAAAAAACGGATCTTGGCTTATTTGTAACGAAAAGACAGATGGATATATTGAAATCAATGATCCTCAAGGGAAAAGAAAAGAAGTTTTAGATGATGATGCGTATGCGGCTACAAAATACCGCTATCCAAAAAATGATTCAGTATATGTTAAAAATAGTAATGGAGATTGGTTTATTTCAAACGATAAAACAAATGGTTTTGTTAAAATAGTTGATCCAACAGGAGAAAGAACTAGAAACCTAAATGCAGATGCCGTTGAAATTGATTAGGTAAATTTTACAATAATTTGTTATAAAATTAGTTTCTTGTAGTATCTATAAATTGTTGTCTTATTTTACAATTTTAAAAAACTAAATGGAAGAATTAGAAAATAAAAAAAATAAACGAAAGCAGATAGTAATAACTTTGGTTAGTCTATTTGTTATTTCAATTTTGGTTATTTTTTTTCAGCAAAGATCGATCAATCATAAAGCAGAATTGTATCAAAAAACATTGATTGAATTAGAATCTGAAGTTCTAAGTATGAAAAAACGTAATCTTTTGTTACATAAAGAAAATAAATCGTTAGATCATAAAAGGGATTCTTTGCAAAACAATTTGAGTTTTTTGTGGAAATACAAAACATTAGTAAAAACTGCAAGAATGAGAGATCAAATAGGCGAGGATTTACCTTATGTTGCAGGTGAAAGAGTGAGATTGAAAGCTGATTCTTCTATTGTTGTTGTAACAGATTTAATTGTAGGTGGAAATACTTTTAACTACTATATTAAATACTTAGTAAAAACACCTAAAGGAACAACCTTGGATGTTTCTCCATATGAAATCGAATCTTTAAAACAATAATAAGAATTATGAAAACGTATCTGAATCAAATTATAATAGGGGTAAGTATATTGTTAACTGCCTTTATTTTGGGAAATGCTTTTAAGTCAAGAAATAAAGTAGATAATTCTATTTCTGTAACTGGTTTAGGTGAAAAAGAATTTGTTTCTGATTTAATTGTTTGGAGTGGAAATTTTACACGTAAAAATATCAATTTAAAAGATGCGTATTCGGATTTAAATAAAGACAGAGAATATATTAAAAAGTATCTTGTTTCAAAAGGTGTAGATGGAAATAAAATAGTCTTTTCATCGATTAATATCGATAAAGAATTTGATAATTTTTACAATGAGTATACCAATTCAAACGAAGAAGTTTTTACAGGTTACAAATTGCAGCAAAACGTTGAAATTGAATCAAATGAAGTTGATAAAATTGAATTGATTTCTAGACAAGTAAGTGAGTTGATAAACTCAGGGGTAGAGTTTTATTCTAATAATCCTGAATATTATTATACGAAACTTTCTATTTTAAAGTTAAAGATGATTTCTGAAGCAACAAAAGATGCTTACAAACGTGCTGAGAAAATTGCTGAAAATTCAGGAAGTGAATTAGGTAAATTGAAAAAGGCAAGTATGGGCGTTTTTCAAATCATTGCTCCAAATTCTTCAGAAGATTATTCATGGGGTGGTTCATTTAACACCTCTTCAAAAAGGAAAAAAGCTACAATAACAATGAAGTTGGAGTATCAAGTTGATTAGTAAACTATAAATTTATTTGAATACCAGATGTTATGCTATAGTAATAGTTGTCAATAGGTAAAGCTCTGTAAAAATCTAGGTTGTGATCGTAATGTAAATTGAATGAAATGTATTTATTTACATTGAAATTTAAATTAGAATCAAAAAACCATCTCGGTTTATTAAAATTACTATTTAATGGGAATTGAAAAAAACTAACTCCAGAAAAATCGATATTTTCAGTTAATTTTAAAGCAAATTTTGCACTCGTATTCAGACGAAACATTTCTCGATTTATTTTTGTTATACTGTCTGAAACGGTATAAGCAAACTGTGAATCAAAAGGGTTCCAATTTTCTACTTCATAAAAGGCCCCAACACTTAGATATAAGTCTGATTTTCGTTTTTCGAAAAATTTAAATCTAGCATTTAAACCTGCAAGATATCTTTTCGTTAAACCTTGAATACCATTCCATTGATATTGTGCAAATAAGTCCGGTGCAATTTTTCGAGTATCGTTATCTCTTAATCTAAATTGAAAATAACCGTTGTTTTCGTTGACCGTTTTTCCGTTCAATGAAAGGTCCGTTTTGGATAAAAACAAGGCAACATATTTCTTCTTTAAGAAAATATTTAGTTCGGAAGTGTTATTGAAATCGATAAGATTTTTCCTTTGTTTATCATTGGAAAAAGATAGTCCAACATATGCTTTTAGCTTTTTTGGAATTGTATCTGTTGAACCTTCTCTATCTATATTTAGAACTTGTGCGCTTGAATTATAGGTGAATGGTAATAAAAGCAATAATGTAAAAAGTGTTTTTTTCAAAATAGTTTTTTTACAAAAATAAATTTAAATTCAATTTTAACGATTATTTTTTTTGGATAAGTTTTGTTATGATTCAGTTTGTTTGACGTGTTAAAGAAAATTTCAAAAGCCAGTATAAGGATTTCAAGCTCAATAGTAAGATAAATCAGAAGTTGGCTAATTAATACGAAACAAAAAATTATCGCCTTATGAAAACATTAGCTTATTTTGCTTCAGGAACTCATATTGATTTTGAAAGATTAAAATCAATTCAATTTGATCAAATTATTTTAGTTAACCATCACTTATCCAACCGTAGGGTTAAAAAATTGAACTCTCGAATTTTATTGTTATCGATGGATGCTTTTGAAGCAGTTGATTATTTACAAAATGAAAATATAAAATTAGATGCTTTTATTAGCTTAAACGAAGGTTTGTGTGAAGGTGGTGGTGATTATCCTTTGAATGGATTTTATTTTCTTTCCTACTTAACACCTATTTTAAAAGATACATATTATCACATCTATGATCCATCCTATTATCGATTCGATCGCTATTTCACTTTAGCAACGAAAAAAGCATTTAAAGATCATTGGTTTACTGAATCCGATAAAATGAAACTAACTGATATTGGTATTCCTATTGATTCTTTCGATAATTTAGAAAAAGCTATTTGTATTAAAATGAATAAAAAACAGTCGGAGGAATTTAAAAGTAAAGAATTTTCAAATTTAAACTACATTAAAGGTAATATTTGGGAACATTTTTCTGAATTGGATTTGCTTCTACTTCCTTATAATTTAATGCATTCCTATTTTATCGATTCAAGAAAAAAATTAATTTGGTTTGAAGATAACATTTTCCCTAATGATCAATTGGAATTGTTTGTTTTACCTCAGGATGCAACTATTGGATTAACATTGTGGTATGGTAAAGATTATACAACCGATTTTAAAAAGTTGAATAAGTGGGCACTTCATAACAACGTGCAAATAAAAGTCTTTTTTGTACATGAAAATGATAAAAATAAGTTAATTTAACGATTATGATTAAGCAATTTAAATCAAATAAATTACCTGATTTCATTGGAGATATCCACGGATGTTACGCAGATTTGGAACGTTTGTTCTTGAAATTGGGTTACCAAAAAATAGATGGGATATTTTTACACGAAGAGAGAATACCAGTTTTTTTAGGGGATTATATTAATAGGGGGCCTAAAATTCTAGAAGTGTTGAATTTGGTCAGGAAAATGGAGCAGTCAGGCAATGCTTATGCAATCATGGGGAATCATGAATTTAATTTCTTAGCATATCATTACAAGGATGAGAAAGGCATTCATTTTAGACCTAATACAGAAAGGTATTATAATTATATTCGAGCAACGATTGAGCCATTGAAAGAGAACAATGTTTTGGAAGAATATTTGCAATGGATGTCAACCTTGCCTTTGATCGTCAAAAGTGAAAATTTCAATGCGGTACATGCGCAATGGAGTGAAGAATTGGAGCGACACCTTGCTACTTTTCAATTTTCTAAATTGGATGAGTTAACCATGAGAAAAATTCATTTAGATACTAATTTATTATCGACTGTTTCATCTATTGTAAAAGGAGAAGAGTTTGAAATAACAGCAAGTTTTGAGAAAAAATATAAATTTCTATTTAGACAAGATAGAGAAAGAATTTTTTGGTGGAAAAAAAACAGAACGAATTTGATGAAAGATTGGTTAGATGTAGGTAAAGTAAATCAAAATATCGAAATTGATCCAGCAGACTTTTCCTTTGTTAAAGATTTTGAAGTAACGAATAAGCCAACTTTTTTTGGACATTATTGGTTAGAACCTTCTGAATTTCGATTGATCGGAGAAAATATATGTTGTTTAGATTTTA
>CALPVI020000110.1 GCA_943326975.2 Actinomyces viscosus
AAGATGGTTCAGAAGTTCCATTATCACCAGCTAAAAGAGATATCTTTTTTAAAATTTTAGAAAATCTCTTATAGCAGTAAATAGAATTATCAAAAAATTAATTTCTAATTATTTTTTTGATAAATAAAGGTCTATTTTTTCAGGCGTAGTTGTCGGTCCAAATCGTTTGATAGGTTTTCCTGTTTCATCGATTAAGAATTTGGTGAAATTCCATTTGATTTTATTGATTAAAAAGCCAGGCAATTCCTTTTTTAGATATTTATAGATAGGGTGTGCATTTTTTCCGTTTACATCTATTTTTGAAAACATTGGAAAACTGACACCATAATTAATAACACAACCTTCTTGTATTTGTGTTTCATCTCCAGGTTCTTGGTTGGCAAACTGATTACAAGGGAACCCTAAAATAATGAGATCTTGATCTTTGTATTTCTGATATAATGCTTCTAATCCTTCAAATTGGGGAGTTAAACCACATTTGCTTGCAGTGTTTACAACCAATATTTTTTTCCCTTTAAAGTTCTCCATTGAAACTTCTTTCCCTTGTAAGCTTATAGCCTTAAAAGTGTAAAAAACTGCTTCCATTTTTTATTTTTTTATAAAGATATGCATTATACTTTTGATGTAATCAATTATATTTTTCTATAAATAGTAAAGATTTTCTAGGAAAAAATAATTCAACAATGGGAATTGAAAACTGATACTACCCAAATTTTCATTCACTCAATTTTTACAATTACTTCTATTTATATTTGGTAATAGGAAATAAGGAGAAAACATACAGGTTAATATCTTTCATTTTCGCTTTGACATAACAAAGAGGACTGCTTGGAGAGGCAGTTTCATTTTTCTAGTTTTGATTAAGTTTTAACAGTTCTTAATTTCTCTTTGTTCGAGGCGGTATATGTTTACAGGAGATGGAAGATGTAACCTGTTTTTTTAGATTTGGTTTTATTTTTTCAAAATATTACATACTACTACTAAAATTAAAAAAGGTCAGATTATTCTGACCTTTTTTACTATGATTTAATTTGATATAAAACAGGCCTACTAGGTGAAGCATCATTTTCAAAGGGTGCAGTCTGAAGATTTAACACATAAGTACCATCTACTATATTTTCTTTTACATAAATAAATTCAGTGATAGTTTTATCAAATTGTGGATTTTCAGGAACATTCCAAAAAGCATGATGGAATAATAGTAACCCACCATCCGACTCTTTATCAACGGATGGCAAATCAATTAATAAATGTTTCACACCTATTGCATTGATGAGGTCTATGCAGTTTACATCAATATATGCAGGATTTGTTTGCGAATAATTGCGATGTTGTTTATTGTCTTCGTTTGGTAATGTTCTTATAATTAAAGCTTCTGCATTTTTTCCTATTAATTTCTCTTGGAGCAATTCTTTTGTAATTACTAAATCAATTTCTCCTGTTGGTTGTACCACAACAGAAGGGGTTATTGTAATTAATTCAGCAGTAAAAAAGTATGTTTTTAAAGACTTGTTAACGGAATGAATAATTGGAGTAATATGGCCCAAACATTCAGTATGTGTGCCATGTCCATGTGGGTTAAAAAAAATATTACGGAAATTAACACTTCCTCCCTCTGCTACTAGCCCTACAAATCCCTCACCTCTTACAGGTTCAATAATGGGTGAATCAACGTACCAAGCTCTTAAATTTTCCTCGGTATTTGATAAGGGAATAGAAATATCTAAAGGTTTATCAGTATCGATATAGCGTTCATTATCAAGAAATAATTTCATAATATTCTAATTTTTAACGAAGATAAGTATTATTATTTTTAGACGTTTTTCTCGATAATAAAAAATCAAATCATAACTTTAACCTATGAAGTATTATGAAGTTATTATTTTTGATCTAGGTGGTGTAATTTTAAATTTAGATTATACATTAACTACCAAAGCTTTTCAATCATTGGGATTAAAAAACTTTGATGAAATATATGCACAAGCAAATCAAACATCGCTTTTTGATGATTTAGAAATAGGTAAAATTAGTGCTCAATTCTTTATCAATTCTTTATTACCCTATTTACCTCAGGGCGTTACTGCCAATAAAGTTGTACATGCTTGGAATGCAATGATATTAGACTTTCCTCAAGAAAGATTGGATTTACTTGTAGAATTAAGAAAAACAAAGAAAGTTTTTTTATTGAGTAATACAAATGAAATTCATATTCAAGCTGTAAATCGTTCATTAGCAAATACTACGAATCAAAAAATAGAATCATTTTTTGATAAAGTATATTTATCGCATGAAATTGGATTAAGAAAGCCCCATGAAGAGATATTTGAATTTGTTTGCAAAGATCAAAACATAACACCCTCAACAGCATTATTCATAGATGATACTATTAGACATGTAGAAGGAGCAAAGCGAATAGGGTTAAATGCTATTCATCTTGAAAATAAAACAATTTTAGACTTAATTTATTGAATTTTGTCTTGGCATAATTCAATTAGAATTCCTTCCGTAGATTTTGGATGTAAGAATGCAATTATTTTTCCATCTGCACCATCTTTTGCAGTTGAATGAATCAGTTCAAAACCTTGTTCTGTAAGACGTTTTATTTCTGATTCAATATCATTTGTGTCAAATGCGATATGGTGAACACCATGTCCTTTTTTTGCTAAATATTTTGCTATCGGTGATTCAGAGTTGGTTGCTTCAAGCAATTCAATTTTTGATTCTCCGATTTGTAAAAAAGCAGTTTTGACTCCTTCTGAAGCGACTCCTTCAATTTTATAACATTTAGTACCAAGAAGTGTTTCAAAAACACCAACTGATTCTTCAATGCTGTTTACTGCTATACCTAAGTGTTCTATTTTTTTTATCATAAATTAGCTTTCAAAAAAATACCCTGAAGCGATGACTCCAGGGTATGTATTTATTTTATAAAATGAAATTATCCTTTGATAAATTTTTCATTAATGTTATCAAAATTAATATAGTAAATCCCTTTTACTAAATTCTCGCAATTCACAGTTGAACCAACACCTTTTTTAACGATACTACCATAGGCATCAAAGATTTCATACCTTGTTTCAACAGGTTGTCCATTGGAAGAAAAATTAATAACATTTTTAACTTTTAAAGGACTTTTGGCTACTGGATCAACAGATGAAGTAAATTTTACTTGACCAGATGTTTTTTTAGCACCAGAATGATCTATTTGAACAACTCTAATTGTATTTTCTCCAGAATGAGGAGTAACTTGAAATTCGTAAGAGTTTTGACTTGGAGTTCCTTTTCCTTGAACTTCTCCTACTGCAACCCATTTGTTCCATCTAAATTGTTCAACTATAAAAGGTAACTTACCATGCTCATCAGTAGTTTTCCAAGTTAATAAACCATTTTGATTTACATTAATCGTAGCAACTTTGAAAGTACTTCTAGGTAATAAAACTTCAGGATTCAAAATTTTAGGTTTACATCCATCATTGTGTTCTATAACAATAAAAACAGGCTCACCAATTTCGATGTTAAAAATAGAAAAATCAATTTCAAAAGCCCCCATGCTAGTTCCACCCGGTAAGATATCCCCATTTACAGTTACTTTTGTTGCACAATATCCAAAACCTTCATCATCCATTGGATTTTGAACGTATAAATTTTTACCTTGGTAACTGCCTTCAATAGAAAGTGAAGCAAATGCTACAGCACCTGTTAAGCTAAAAATCAGTGAAATAAGAAAAATTTTCATCTATTCTGCAGTATGATTTTGTAATATTTAGTCGTTTTATACAAACTTATTAACGTTAGCAAATATAACATTTATTTCATTGAATAAACAAAATAGATAAAAAAAACAACCTGAGCACCTCAACCTTAATAGCTAAACAAAATAATCTTTTCTTCATTTTATTGTTTCTATTCACTAATTTTTTAGTAAATTTTTATTATCCTTGTAGTGAATTCAGGTAATTTTTACTGGGATTTTGATTAGTAAGCATAAATTAAAATTTGTAAATGAAATATTTATTATTCTCTTTTGTTTTTATTGCTATTCTTTCAAGTTGTGAAAGTGTATCTAAACCTTCTTTTGAATATGGTGGAGGAACTTTTACAATGGCATTAACCAATGAACCATCTACCTATATTCCAAGAGAAACAAGAGATGTTTATTCATCAACTGTTTTAAGTCAAGTCATGGAAGGACTTGTTTCTTTAGATCCGAAAGATTTAAAAATAAAACCACAATTAGCAGAATCGTGGAAAATTAGTTCTGATGGTCTTTTATATGAATTTAAACTTCGAAATGGCGTTATGTTTCACCCACATAGTGTTTTTAAGAATGATGAAGATAGATTATTAACAGCTGATGATGTTAAATCAACTATTGAATTAATTTGTAAAAAGAATGAATTAGGTGAGTCGACAGCTGGTTATGGTTTAATATTTGAAGGTAATCTTCAAGGAGCAGAAGAGTTTCATAATGGAAAATCTTTGTCTATCAGTGGTTTAAATATAGAGGAAAATACAGTTAAATTTAAACTGAAAGAAAGAGACAATAATTTTTTAAATAAATTAGCTCACATCACTTGTGCAATCACTTCTCATAAAATTTACGAAGCGCATCTTGAACAAGATATGATTGGCACAGGTCCATTTAAGTTTCAAGAATACAAACAAGATGAAACAAATTCAATAGTACTTTCTAAAAATGAAGACTATTATTTAACGGATGATGAAGGGAATGCGTTACCTTATTTAGATAATTTAATATTTGTAATTGAAAATCAAAAAACGGAACAATTAGCAAAATTTGAAAAACACGAATTAGATTTTATTTCAGGTTTACCTACAAGTAAAATAACTGAAATGCTTGAAGGAAGATTAGAAGATTTCAATTCTGTTCCTCCGGTCTTAATTTTGAATAACAATCCGCTTTTAAATACAAACTATTTATTTTTTAATCTCTCTGATCCTCGATTTGCTGATCCAAGAGTAAGATTAGCTTTTAATTATGCTATTGATAGAGAAAAGATAGGTCGTGATGTATTGAAGAATCAATATTATGAATTAGGCTATTATGGTATTGTGCCTCCATTATTTGATGCATTTAGAGGATATGATTTTAAAGGAATCAAAGATTTACAATTTTCTTATGATCCTGAAAAAGCACGAAAATTGTTAGCTGAAGCGGGTTATCCAAATGGTAAAGGATTTGGAAGTGTGGATTTACGTTTTAACATTGATGAACTTCAATCTCAAATCTGTGATGAATTTTCTAAACAAATTTCAACTAATTTAGGTATCAATGTAAATTTAGATGCATCCTCTTTTGAAAAGAAAGAAGAAGATGGAGCTTTTGCTAAGTCTGCAATTTTCAGAGGTGGATGGAGTGCTGATTTCCCAAGTCCAGAATCATTTTTGAATTTATTCTATGGAAAGAATGTACCCAAAAGCTTAAAAGAGCCATCTAGAATGAATCAATCTAGATATATTAATCCTAATTTTGATGGATTGTTCGAACAAGGTAAACGTGCAACGAAATTATCTGTTCAAATGGATTTCTTTTCTCAAGCAGAAAGAGAATTAATGAAAAACCCTCCTATGATTCCTTTATGGTACAAAGGAGATTACGAAATTGTTTATTCAAATATTCGTAATTTATATTTGAATTCTTTAAATATTTTCAATTTTACTAATGTCTATAAAAAGGATTGGACAAAAGAGGAGTACCAAGAGAAAATGAAAGAGAAAAAATAATTTAAACTAAAATATTTTTAAAAAGACACAATTATTGTGTCTTTTTCTGTTTTATCAAAAGCATTATTAACTGACTATTTTAAAATTTATAATGAAATCATTTATTACACTTTTTTTTACAATTCTATCATTTAGTTTTCTAGCACAGCAACCAACACAAACAGTTCGTGGAAAGATAATGGATAGCGAGACTAATTTCCCATTGATAAGTGCTAAAATTGAGATTTTCACTTCTGATTCAGTTAAAAAATATAGAATTTTATCTGATATAGATGGAAATTTTGAACTACTTAATGTTCCAGTTGGTAAACATTCATTGGTTGTTACATTAGAAACATATGAGACAAAATCGCAAACAATTGAAGTTAATTCAGGAAGAGAAACAATCCTTCAAATAGGCTTATTAGAAGCTTATAATGAACAAGAAGCAGTTGTTGTAACGGCAAGAAAAAAAGGAGAAGTAATCAACGAAATGGCGTTACTTTCTGCTCAACAATTCAGTGTTGAGGAAACAGATAGATATCCTGGTTCTAGATCTGATCCGGCGCGTATGGCATCAAATTTTGCAGGTGTTCAGGGTGCAGATGATTCTAGAAATGATATAATTATTAGAGGGAATTCACCTTTAGGAGTTGTATGGAAAGTTGAAGGTATAGATATC
>CALPVI020000111.1 GCA_943326975.2 Actinomyces viscosus
CGTATGGTTTTGGGAAACCTTCTCTTCTCAAAATTGTTTGAATTGCTTCAGCAACAACAGCCCAATTGTTTTCTAACTCTTCTTGAATTGCTGATTCATTTAACAACAATTTATCTAATCCTTGAAGAGTAGATTTAAAAGCTATTAACGTATGTGCAAAAGGCATTCCGATTGAACGTAAAACTGTTGAATCAGTTAAATCTCTTTGCAAACGTGAAACGGGTAATTTAGAAGACAAATGTTCCAATAAAGCATTAGCGATACCTATGTTTCCTTCCGAATTTTCAAAATCAATTGGATTTACTTTGTGTGGCATTGCAGATGAACCAACTTCCCCTTCTTTCAATTTTTGTTTGAAATACTCCATTGAAATGTATGTCCACATATCACGATTCAAATCCAAAATGATTGTATTGATACGTTTCATCGCATCAAATAAAGCAGCAATATTATCATAATGATCGATTTGAGTAGTTGTCTGACTTCTATCCAAACCTAAACGATTGTTTACAAAATCATTCGCAAATGAAACCCAATCATGTGATGAAAAAGAAACAAAATGAGCGTTAAAATTTCCAGTTGCTCCACCAAATTTAGCAGAATAAGGCACTGCTTTTAACGTATCTATTTGCTTTTGAAGGCGCTCAGAAAACACTTGAATCTCTTTGCCTAATCGAGTTGGAGATGCAGGTTGACCATGCGTTCTTGCTAACATTGGAATATCTTTCCATTCGCTTTGAATCGTTGTCAATTTGACCATTAACTTATCTAAAAATGGCAAGTAAACATCTGCAATTGCTTCTTTCAAAGACAATGGAATAGAAGTATTATTTATATCTTGAGAAGTTAATCCAAAATGAATGAATTCTAAATATTTTTCTAAACCTAAACCAGTCATTTTCTCTTTCAAGAAATACTCAACTGCCTTCACATCATGATTTGTTACTTTTTCAGTATCCTTGATCCAAAGTGCATCTTCTTCAGAGAAATTGGTGCAAAGAGCTCTCAAGTCAGCGTATTTTTCTTTCGGAAAATCTGCTAAGGGTGCGATTCCTGCATCAACTAAGGCGATAAAATATTCTACCTCAACAATTACTCTGTATTTAAAAAGACCAAATTCAGAAAAATAAGGTTGTAATTCTTGTGTTTTTGAATGATACCTTCCATCCACTGGAGAAATTGCTGTTAATGCGTTTAAAACCATGACTTAACTTATGTTTAATATTAAAAGTAATCTATTATTTTATTCTATTTTTTGACAAAAAAAGAAAGACCAAAGATAGTTAAATCAAATCAAAATAGACAACAACAATGAATAAACTTGTATTTATAAAAGTTAACAACTTTTCCATTTTTTTGTTTATAAATTAGTTGCAGTAGTGATAATTTGTGCCGTATTATTAATTTTCTTTGTATTCTTAAAACAAATACAAACTGAATTATAATCAATTTATGAAGTTAAATTTACTTTTCATACTTATAGTTACTACAATCGGATTAAGTTTCAAGAGTTTAGGAAATGAAGTCGCATCACCTAAAGATACTACAACGAAATTATTTGACAGAGCTGGTGCTTTGCTTTTAATTGATGATGCACGTCTTTTATATAATGAAGGAAAAGTAAAAGATGCATTAAATTTATTTAGAGAAGCTGCCGCAAAAGACCCAAAAAATTGGAGAGCTCCTTATTGGATTTCGAACTGTCACTACAATATGTCTAACTATGGTTTTGCCTTAAAGTATGCCAAAGAAGCGCTAAGAATAGATCCTAAAGAAGTAGATAAAGATGTTTATGAAATGATTGGTCAAGCTTTTCATCAAATTGGGCAGATTGATTCCGCTCTTGCTAATTATACCAAAGCTTTAGCAAAAGTTACTCCAACAAGAGCAAAAGAATTAAGAATCGCTGAAAAAATTGAACAATGTAATTTTGTCAAATCACAACTTGGTGAGTTGAAAACTCCTATCAGAACTCGTTTGCAAGGTGATGTAAATTCAGGTTTCAATGAATACGGAGCACTTTTAACTAAAGGTGGAAAAATTTTATACTTTACATCTAGAAGAAGTAATACCAAAGGAGGAAAAGCAAATCCAGATGATCAAGAATATTTTGAAGATATCTACCGAGCTGATTGGAATGATTCAGAACAAAAATGGGACAGTGTAACCAATGATATTGACAGAATCAATACGGAAGGTTTTGATGCTTTTACTTTCATATCAAATGATGGACTTTACGCACTATTGACTCTTAACACAGCAATGACAGATGTAAGTAAGCAGACTCAAAGCTCAGATATTTGTGAGGTTCAATTTACTGATAAAGGTAAATGGTCTTCACCAAAAATCATCAAGAACAAAACGATTAACACTTCTTTCTATGACGGTTCTGCTACTGTTACAGCAGATGGAAGTACAATGTATTTTGTGTCTGACAGAAAAGGAGATAAACGTTCTACAGATATTTACATGGTAAAAAAGAATGGTAAAAAATGGGGCGTTGCTGAACAATTAACAGATAGTATCAATACGATTGGTAGAGAAACAACTCCTGTAATTTCAGCAGATGGTAGATACCTATTTTTTAGTTCTGACGGTCATGCAGGAATGGGTGGTTTAGATGTTTTCGTTTCTGAAAACTTAGGCGGAAATAAATGGACAAAACCAAAAAACTTAGGCGCATTAATTAATACAGTTAATAATGATACGCACTTCAGCTACTATCCGGAATTTAAGAAAGCGTTTCTAACTACTTATGAAATTGTTGGTCAAAAATCAAGTATGGATATTTATGAAATTGACATGAGCAATTTTATATTTCCAAAATTCTAATTGAAATTATACACAAAAAAAGATGTCTTAGGACATCTTTTTTTTTTGATGATACATTTTTTTAAAACAAGCTCATCTATTGTAAAGCTTCTAAAATTGTTTCATTTTGCAACCCTTTCTTTTGTAAAAAGACAACAAAATTTCTCAATCTAATTTTTATTTCTGTTCGATCCCAATCTTTTAAACCTTCCCATTTGGCGTGGGCATAAAATTTAGTAGTGGCATCTGAAACTTTCACATCCTTAAAAGACAAGTAATCTGTAAACTCTTTTAAGTGTTTCACAAACAATGCAGCTACACGTTCTGAGCCATTTACAAAACCTATATTTTGCTTATTTTCAATTAATTCATTTTTATATTCTTCGACATAAGCAACCAATTGTGAAATAAAGGTTTCTTTTGCTTCCCAAAATGCCGGTTCTGTTTTACTTAATTTTGTCATATTAATTTTAACTAAAAAAGCCACTCACAAAAGTGAATGGCTTAAGATGTATAGAGTTTACCTAAGGTTACTTAATTATTTCTTAATTGTTTCCACAATCGCTTTGAAAGCTTCCGGTTGGTTTAAAGCTAAATCAGCTAAAACTTTACGGTTCAATTCAATTCCACTTTTGTGAACAGCACCCATGAATTGAGAGTAGCTCATTCCGTGTTGACGAGCACCCGCATTGATACGAGTAATCCATAAAGAACGGAAATTTCTTTTCTTTTGCTTACGACCTTCGTACGCGTAATTTAAACCTTTTTCAATTGCATTTTTAGCAACTGTCCAAACATTTTTTCTTCTTCCAAAGTAACCTTTGGCTAACTTCATAAAGTTCTTTCTACGAGCTCTTGAAGCAACATGATTTACCGATCTTGGCATAATTTTTTAGTTTTTTGATAAAGAGTGTTTCATTGTTTCAGAAAACTTAGTACTCTATTACCGGGTTAAACAATACTAAACCAGTCTGAATTCAGACTATAAGTTTTTGTACATTACTGCACTAACGCTTGTGCATAATCGAAAGCAAAGCTTTCTCTTATTTCATACACAATTGTAATTTCACATTTGACATATCTGCAGGATGAACTAATCCAGCTTTAGTCAAATTTCTTTTTTGTTTAGTCGACTTCTTAGTTAAGATGTGACTTTTAAAAGCGTGTTTTCTTTTAATTTTACCACTTCCAGTTACAGTGAATCTCTTCTTTGCACTAGATTTAGTTTTCATTTTTGGCATCTCTCTTCGTTTTTAAAGTTTACCTCTATACAGATCTTCTGGTCAATAGTTTTTAATAATTAGTCAATAGAAAATAAATCCATCTATTGACTATTGACTTTTCACTAATGACTAAATATTATTTTTTCTTAGGGTTAATCATAATGATCATTCGTTTCCCTTCCAATTTCGGCATTTGTTCAACAGTACCGATATCTTCTAATTCAGTAACGAATTTCAATAATAATAACTCTCCTCTATCTTTAAATACAATAGTACGTCCTCTAAAGAATACATAAGCTTTCAACTTACTTCCTTCTTCTAAGAATTTACGTGCATGCGCTAATTTAAAGTTAAAATCATGTTCATCAGTATTTGGTCCAAAACGGATTTCTTTGATGACAATTTTACTTTGTTTCGCTTTTAATTCCTTCTCTTTACGCTTTTGATTGTATAAGAACTTACGATAGTCCATAATCTTACACACAGGAGGAACAGCATTTGGAGAAATCTCAACTAAATCTAACTCTTGTTCTTCAGCTAATTGAATAGCTTCAGATGTTTTCATTACTTGTGGTTCTTGTCCTTCAAATACAATTCTCACTTCACGAGCAGTAATCTTCTCGTTAATTTTGTGTTTCTCGTTATCTTCTCTCTTTGAATTTGGTTTTCTAAAGTCTTTTCTCATTCAATTTATTATGCGTTTATTGATAATTCATTTTCAATCGCTTGCTCAACTAAAGTTCTAAAATCTGAAATTTTCATTGAACCCAAATCACCTTCACCTCTTTGACGAACAGAAACTTCTTCATTTTCAGCCTCTTTATCACCAACGATTAACATGAAAGGAATTTTTTTCAATTCTGAATCACGAATTTTCTTTCCTATTTTCTCGCTACGATCATCAACGAAACCGCGAATATCGGAATTATTTAGCAATTCTAAAACTTTTTCTGCGTAGTCGTTATATTTATCGCTAATTGGAAGTATTGCAACTTGGTCTGTTGTTAGCCATAAAGGGAAATCTCCAGCGCAATGTTCTAATAAAACAGCCACAAAACGTTCCATTGAACCAAACGGTGCTCTATGTAACATTACAGGTCTGTGTTTTTGATTATCAGCTCCAGTATATTCTAACTCAAAACGCTCTGGTAAATTGTAATCAACTTGGATAGTACCTAATTGCCACTCTCTTCCTAAAGCATCTTGCACCATGAAATCTAACTTAGGTCCGTAGAATGCTGCTTCTCCTAATTCAACAACAGTTGGTAAACCTTTCTCTGCAGCAGCTTCAATGATTGCATTTTCAGCTTTTGTCCAATTTTCGTCTGTACCGATATATTTCGTTGGGTTTTCAGGATCTCTTAAGGAAATTTGAGCTTTGAAATTATCAAATTTTAATGTTTTAAAAATATACAACACCAAATCAATTACTTTCTTGAACTCATCTTTCACTTGATCTTGGCTACAGAAAATATGCGCATCATCTTGTGTGAAGCAACGAACACGAGTTAAACCATGTAATTCACCACTTTGTTCATATCTATAAACAGTACCAAATTCTGCAAAACGGATTGGTAAATCTTTGTAAGAACGAGGACGTGTTTTGAAAATCTCACAATGATGAGGACAGTTCATTGGTTTTAACAAGAACTCTTCGTTATCATCTGGTGTATTGATTGGCTGAAATGAATCAGCTCCATATTTTTCATAATGACCTGAACAAACATACAAATCTTTACTTCCGATATGTGGAGTAATTACTTGACTATAACCTGCTTTTTTCTGCGCTTTTTTCAAAAAGTTTTCTAATCTTTCTCTTAAAGCCGCACCTTTTGGCAACCACAATGGAAGACCTTGCCCTACTCTTTGAGAGAAAGCAAATAAATCCATTTCTTTTCCTAATTTACGGTGATCTCTTCTTTTTGCTTCCTCAACTTTTTCTAAATACTCAGTTAATTCCGCTTGCTTTGGAAAAGTGATACCATAAATACGAGTTAACTGTTTGTTTTTCTCGTCTCCTCTCCAATATGCACCAGCTATCGAAGTTAATTTTACCGCTTTAATAAAACCTGTATCTGGTAAATGTGGCCCACGACATAAGTCAGTAAATTCACCTTGCGAATAAAATGTAATATTTCCGTCTTCTAAATTTTCTAATAATTCTAATTTATAAGGATCTTGTTTTTCAGTAAAATAAGCTATTGCATCCGTTTTTGAAATTTCTTGACGAATGAATTTATTTTTCTGTTTCGCCAATTCCTTCATTTTTTGCTCGATTTTTTCCAAATCTTTTTCCGCAATTGTATGTTCTAAGAAATCAAC
>CALPVI020000112.1 GCA_943326975.2 Actinomyces viscosus
TCTAGCCTCATAGTTTTCTATAACTGAGGAAGAACCTATCCAAATGATAATTAATATAAATCGTCTAAACATATTCTAAAATACTGAAAATTGATTTTTTATTAAAATTTAGTTCATAAATGACTAAGTAACTGTTCATAACTGTTAATCTTTCTTTTTTTTGAAAACGAGTTTAATAATGAGTAGCATGATTATAGAAAATACTACTGGATAAATCCAACTATTCGAAAGAAACAAAATAACCAAAAATGCTGGTATCAAAAAGATAGAAGCTAAATGGAATTTACCTTGATTATGATTAGAATTACTATTCAAAATGTAAGCATTTAGTTGGAGTTATACAATAGTTTAATTTAATATCACTTGAAGATATTTCACTATACTCTTCTGGATTTTCAAAAAGTGAAACACCTATAAATTTGCAATTTGAAGAGCATTTTGATAGAAATCTATCATAAAAACCTTTTCCATACCCAATTCGATGTCCGTCCTTATTAAATGCTAAAAGTGGAACAAATACAACGTCCAATTCAATTGGATTAATTGTTTCTGAATCATCTAAAGGTTCAGGTATGCCAAATTCATTTATATTAATAATTGTTTTTTCTGTAAATGGAATATGCACCATTTCGCAATTTGAAAAATTTGATTTAGTTACATAAATTGAATTTTGGTTTTTCAATTCATTGATAATGAATTGAGTATTTATTTCATTTAATTCCTTAATTGAAAGAAATACACTGATTTTATTGTTTTTTAATTGAAAATTATCAGTTATTACTTTTGCTAAACTAAGAGAAAGTCTATCAATTTCATTCTCAGAAAAGGATTTTCTAAGTAACTTATACTTTTGTCTTATTTCAGCTTTTGTATTCATAGTAAACAGGTCAAATTTATAGTTAACTATCTGTTAAACTTTATCTCTTTTACCAACCTTTTCAAAATTTGTTACGTTATTTGTTTTAAATGGTGTTTTAGGTATACTAAAGTGAAGCTAAAAATATTGATAAAACAAAGTATTTACTGAGTGAATATAGTATGTTTGTAATGTGTTTGATTAGTGTTACTTTAAATAGAAAATTAAACAATAAGGAATTATGAAGTTAAAAACAAGAAGTATTATTTTACCTATTATTTTGGTAAGTTCTTTCTTTTCTTTATCGCAAAATGAAGTGAAAGATTCAGTTGTCTACGAAGAGCCAGTTTTTGAAGAAGAGGAATCAAATGTTGTTGAAGATTCTTATATTTCAACAAGAGTTGTAAATAGTCATTCAATTGAAACGTTAAAAAAAGGAACACTAGAATTTCGTATTGAGCATAAATTTGGAGAAGTAGCAGGAGGAGCCAACGAGCTTTTTGGTTTAGATAATGCTTCTGATATTCGTTTCGGTTTTGAATATGGTGTGACAAATAATTTTATGATAGGTGTAGGAAGAAGTAGGGGAAATGTAGCTGCTTACAAATCATTAATAGATGGGTTTCTAAAATATAGAATTTTACATCAAAAAAAGACGGGTATGCCGATTTCATTATCGTTTATTTCTTCAATGAGTTATTCGTATCAAAAAGCAGGTTCTGATTTGTCGAGTTTTACTTCTTATACAAATCAAATAGATCGTTTAGCTTTTTCTTATCAATTCAATTTTGCTAAGAAGTTTGCTGATAAATTGACTTTAGCTTTTATGCCAACTTTAGTTTATAGAAATTCTGTAAATGCAGATGATCAAAACATATTACCTTCTATGGGCTTGTCAGCTACATATTTCTTAAACAAAAAGACTTCTTTGTCATTCGAGTATTTCTATAATATCAACGAATCAAATGCAAGAACTAATTATCATAATTCTATGGCCTTATCTATAGACTGGATGACATTCGGACATAATTTTAAAGTGTTTTTCGCTAATTCAATTTGTTTTGGAGAAACTCAGTTTATTCCATTTAGTACAACAACTTTTAATCAGGGAGGTTATAGGCTTGGTTTTTGTATTGGAAGAAAATACATGAAGGAATAATAGAAACTTAATAAAAAAATTAAAATTGATAATAATGAAAAAATACACTTTATATATTTTGATTTCTTTTATGTTAATTAGCATGGGATTGATGATAAATTCTTGTGAAAAAAAGAAATTGGTAAAATCTAATTGTACGACAACAATTTCATATAAAAATGATATTGCACCTATGATGCAACAACACTGTACTAATTGTCATTCAAATGGTGCTCAAAGTCCTGATTTAACAACTTATTCAGGGGTTGCAAATTCAGCGACAAATTGTTATGGTCGAATGAATGACAAAGGAAATCCAATGCCGCCAAATGGTAATTTGGCAGATTCTTTGATTCAAAAATTTTCTTGTTGGGTAACTCAAGGGAAATTAAATAATTAGAAATAAATAAAATAAAAATGAATAACATGAAAAGAATATTTTATCCATTAGTTACTGGAATTTTATTAATGTCCTCGGCTTATATGTCTGTAACGTCTCAAGATTGGAAAATTGCAGACGATTTTTCTATTAAATTTCAAAGTAAAGATCCATCTGGCATTTTTAAAGATTTCAAAGGTGCAATTAAATATGACGAAAAAGATTTAGCAGGTTCGAAATTTGATGTTGCTATTGATGTTTCTTCAATTAGTACAGGAAATGGAATGATGAACAAAAAAGCGCAAATTGATGAGTGGTTTGATGCAGATAAATATCCTCAAATCAAATATGTTTCAAGTAAAATTGAAAAATCGGATAAAGGGATTGTTGTTTACGGCGATTTAAAAATTAAAGGTGTAAGCAAACCTACTAAAATTAATATCACAGTTAAAAACTCTGGTGATAAAGCAAATTTTTCAGGAACATTCAATGTAAATAGAATGGATTTTCACGTTGGACATAAAAGTGAAACAGTTCCCGATGTAATGAAAATAATTTTTGATATTCCAGTTACTAAAAAATAATAATAGTATGTTTAAAAAATCATTATTTGTAGGAGTAACAGCTGGATTGTTGTCAGGTATCGCATCTATTGTTTTTACAGGTGTTTATAAAGAAATTACATTTGTTGATTTTTCACCTGTTTTAAATGCTACTAATTTAATTGGCGCATGTATGTTCGGTTGTGTGTTAGCCTCAATTGGATTTTGGGCTTTAACAAAAGTGAGTCCTAAATACGGAGAAATTCTATTTAATTTATTTTTCACATTATTGACATTTGTTAGCATCTTGGGTCCAATTGGGTATAAGTTTCCTTTAGATTTCAATGAAGAAATAACGATGTACTTTCCATTTTTAGCTATTACGCTTCATTTTTTTCCAGCATTAATTTGGTTTGCAGTTAAGCCAATTTTTATAAAATAATAAATAATAAACACATGAAAAAAAGTTATTTCGTAATTTCTGCTTTAATTTTATCGGCAGGAATACTTTCATTTCAGCATATTAGAAATTATAGTGAAATTTCTAAATTTAAAAAAATACATTCAAGTGGAGAATCAGGTGCATATTCAGGTTCACCGTTAGATGCTCAATGTACTTCATGTCATAATGGTAATGCTCAGGTTGGAACAACTATTAATACATTGAATTTATTAAGTGGTTCAACCATTGAAACATCATATACACCAGGAAGTGTGTATCAAATGGAGTTGATAATGAATCCAAATCCAACAAAAAAAGGTTTTCAGGCAGTTGCTTTAACTTCAACGAATGCTTACGCAGGAACTTTTTCAACTTTTTCCGGAGGAGGAGCACAAATCTTTTCTTCAAAAAGAGCAACTCATACTGGTACAAGTAATACAAGTGCAAATTCAAGTTGGAAATGGACATGGAATGCACCTGCAACTAATGTTGGAACTGTTACTTTTTATGTTGCAACAATAAAAGCTAATAATAATGGAAGCGATGGAAGTGGGGATATTGTTTATTTATCTCAACATACATTCGCTGCTGCTACTGGTTTAGGTGTAAATGAAGTTAAGACAACTGATTATAATTTTTCTGCAGGATATTCTTCTGAAAAAAATAAAGTTTACATTGATTTTAATTCAAAAATCATTGGAAAAATGAACTTTAATTTAGTTGATTTAAATGGTCGTTCGGTTTTTACTTATGAAATGGGAGAATCTCAAATTGGTGAAAATAATGCATCTGTAACATTACCTGAAGAGTTGAAAAATGGAATTTACATTGTAAACTTTTTCTTGAATAACAATGGAATGGAGCAAAAAGTTATGATTCAAAAATAAATTTAATTTATAGGAGTTGTAAAGCCTTGGATTTGTATTCAAGGCTTTTTTATTTTAATCTAATCGATTGTCAACAAGCTGTTTTACTTTTTTGTAGAATTGAAAAGGCATGTAAGTTCTCCATTCAATATCCTCTAATTCCCCACCTAATAAAAAATAATTATCGATATTGATTGTTTTGAATTCACGTATAACATGATCGTGAAAATTTACTAAAGCAATCCAGCCATCTTCCACTTCATCAAACCATTCTTCATAATAGCAATCATCTGAATAATGAAAATTTAAAACGTTTTCGCCTATTAGAATAAATTTATTAATACCAGCTTCAATCATCGGTTCAATGATATTTCTTTTAAAAGTCATAATATCATTTTCAATCGCATCATTCCATTCACCAATTAATTCTAAAATAGCATAACTTTCATCATATTCAACAAAAAGTGCTTTCATAAATAGTGTAGGAGAACCAATTGAATCCCATTGAGGATGAATGTAATAATTGTAAACAGTGTTTTCAAAATTGAATTCACTGTATTGATTCTCATAAAATGGTGAAGACGAATCTTCTGACGCTATATAGTAATTTCGCCATTCAAAAAAAGGTTCAACATGATGCATTTTATAAATTTAAAAAAGTATTTTAACTTAAACTTTAAGTAGATCTTTTTTTTCAAATATTTTGAATTATTACAATTAAATCGATTTAATTATTCATTACATTTACATTCTATAATTAAACTTACATTTAACTTAATTTAATTTTCAAATGAAAAAAATAGTAGTATTTATCAGTCTTTCAATTTTATTGTTTTCTTGTGGTTCAGGCAATGGAAATAGAGAGGTTTCCGAATATGTTTCAGCATTTTTAAATGGTAATAATAATGCCATTATGTTTGGTAAAGCTGATTTAAAAATGGTGCTAGATAAAGCTGCCTATAAAGATGTACCAAAATTTGGTGCTTTAATCGAAGATCAAATCAAAACAATAGAGAAAAGTTTAAATATTAATTCCCCAATATTTTTTGCTGTAGAAATCCAATCATTTGAAAAACTTGAAACTCCAAGTGTTTATGGTTTTATTGATGTTAAAAATGAAGATTCAACAGTTGCTGAGTTAACAAAAATGGGTGAAGATCTTGAGAAGAGTGGAGATTTAAATTATTTTCAAAATGGAGATGTATTGGTAGGTATTGAAAATGATTTGGTAATATTACTGGTTCAGCCTGGTGTTAAAAATCCAAAAGATGTTTTAGAGAAAGCTTTTGAAAAAGCAAATGGGGATATTTCAGAGGGTAATGTAAATAAGATTTTAAATCAAAAAGCGGATATTGTTTTTGGAATGAAATTAGAGTCTATCTATGGTGATAAAAATCCAGCAATTGCTTCTTTGTCCAAAGACAGACAAGAAAAAGTGAAAAATTTAGTAAAAGATTGTTATTCAGAGTCATTGTTCAAGTTTGAAAATGGTGAGGTAATTATTGAAACAAAAAATTATTTAACTGCTGAATTAAAGAATAAAATGTTCTTGAAATCAGATCCTTCAGCATCAATACTAAAAAAATTAGGAAATGGTACCCCTAAAATTGGTTTTGCAATGAATATAGATATGAAAAAATTGCAGGCTTTAATGGAAGAAGTTTCTCCAGGTGTAATAAAGTCCTTAGGAGAAATGTTGGGAGGTCCTGCTCAAATGGCATTAATGATGGGAGGTGAAGATGGTTTGTCTTCATTATTAAGCGGAGAAATGGGGTTTGTTTTAGTTGGTGAAGCTAAAAAAGACATGTCAATGGTACCCGACTTTAATTATTATGTTGGATTTGGTTCAAAAGGTAAATCTTTAGCCGATTTAGCTTCAGCATTCTTGACAAAAGGAACAATGAAAGTAGATATTTCTAATAAAGGCATAATGGGTGCAACTAATCCTATTTATGCTACAAGTGGTGATTTAAATATTCCTCAAGGTTGTAAATCATTTGGAAAAAAAGGATTTACAGGCTTTGTTAATTTTGAAGGAATGGATATCAATTCTTTTGAATTAGAA
>CALPVI020000113.1 GCA_943326975.2 Actinomyces viscosus
AAAGAAGGAGAAAAAGTAACCATGGAAATGGTGAAAGATGGCTATGCATTTCTTGATTTAAATGGAAAAGGTCGTTTTTATAATATTTATGAATTTAAATCATTTTCTGATATTGAACCCGAAGTAAGGAATTGGTCTGCGAGCAATGAAGATAATGGATATACATTTTTAGATGCAATCGTTATTAATAATTTTGCTCAAAAAATTATTGCTGATTTTTACCTTAAAGTGAACAAACCTAAACAAACTACTAAGATCTTCAATTCTATTGATAAAGCCGTAGATTGGGTAGTTTCTCAAATGAAATAATCAACTAATCCCTAGTTTCATTAATTGATTCAATTATAATATTTGCTGCCTTTATAATCTGCTCTTCGGTAATTGTAAGCGGTGGTGATAATCTAAAACTGTAAGGATGAGATAAAAACCAAAAACTAATCAATCCTTTTTCTAAACATCGTTTTACAACTCTTTCAACTCTTTCAAATGATTCCATATCAAAAGCGAACATCATACCGATTCTTCGAATTTCTTTTATTTCATCATTCTGCCTGATCAAATCTTCTAAAAGTTTTCCTAATCTTTCTACTTCATCAAATCTTATCTCCGTTTCCATTACTTCAAGACAAGCCAAACCAGATGCGCAAACTACAGGATGTCCTCCAAATGTTGTGATATGTCCTAACATGGGATTGTAAGTGAATTCATATAAATTTTCATAAGAAGAAACTAAAGCACCTATCGCCATACCTCCCCCTAAAGCTTTACCTAAGGTCAAAACATCTGGAACTATATTAAAATGTTCAAAAGCAAACATCTTTCCTGTTCTACCTATGCCACATTGAATTTCATCAAAAATGAGCAGCGCTCCAACTTCCGTACATCTATCTCTAAGCGCTTTCATAAATGATGAAGAAGGTACACGTACCCCTGCATCCCCTTGAACAGTTTCTATAATTACGCCTGCTGTTTTTTCAGTTATATGAATTAAATCGATTTCATAATTAAATCGGAGGAACTTAACATCTGGTAATAATGGTCTAAAAGCTTGTTTTTTAATTTCATTTCCAGAAACAGACATTGATCCATGTGTTGACCCATGATATGAACCTCTGAATGAAACTAATTCTGTTCTACCCGTTACTCTTTTTGCTAATTTCAATGCTGCTTCATTAGCTTCAGTTCCTGAATTTACAGTGTAGACACAATTTAAATTTTGAGGTAAAAGAGAAACTAATTTTTTTGCAAAATTTAATTGAGAATCTTGAATAAATTCTCCATACACCATTACATGTAAATATTTATCAATTTGATTTTTTAAAGCAGAAATTACTTTAGGGTGATTATGACCTATATTGTTAACAGCAACGCCTGCAATCATATCCATATATGCCTTACCAGCTTTATCATAAATATAAACACCATCTGCTTTTTCTACATCAATCAAATATGGACTTTGGTTTGTCTGTCCTTGAATCTTTAAAAAATCATTAATTGAACTCATATACAATCAATAAAATGAAAATAAAAAAAGCCCAGAAGTTTTTCTGGGCTCAGTTAAAAAAATCGATTATTTTTTTCTCTCAATCACTTTTAATACGGCATCAACAATATTTTCAGTATCAATTTTGTATTTCGTCATTAATTCCATCGGAGTTCCACTTTCTCCAAATGAATCATCAACGCCAACAAATTCTTGTGGTACTAAATCATTTTGAATTAAAACTTGGGCAACTGAGTCACCTAACCCTCCATTTATCATATGTTCTTCTGCTGTAACAACACATCTTGTTTTAGCTACAGAACGCAAAATCGCTTCCTTATCTAAAGGCTTGATAGTATGCATATTAATCAATTCCACAGAAACACCTTTAGCCTCTAATACCTTTGCTGCTTCTATTGATTTCCATACTAAATGCCCACATGCAATAATAGTTACATCAGTACCTTCAATAATAGTATCTGCTTTTCCAATTACAAATTCAGCATCTGGTTTTACAAATATTGGCATAACAGGTCTACCAAATCTTAAATAAACTGGACCTTCATGGTCAGCAATTGCAATTGTTGCTTGTTTTGTTTGATTAAAATCTGCAGGAACAATTACAGTCATATTTGGTAACATTTTCATCATTCCAATGTCTTCCAAAATCTGATGTGTAGCTCCATCTTCTCCTAAAGTCAATCCAGCATGTGAAGCACAAATTTTTACATTTTTCTTAGAATAAGCTACTGCTTGTCTAATTTGATCATATACACGACCCGTAGAGAAATTTGCAAAAGTACCCGTGTAAGGTATTTTTCCGCCTACCGTCATTCCCGCAGCCATACCTATCATGTTTGCTTCAGCAATTCCAATTTGAAAAAAACGTTCTGGAAATTCTTTTAAAAAAGCATCCATTTTCAAAGAGCCTGTTAAATCTGCACATAAAGCAACAACTTCGCTGTTTCTTTTACCTACCTCTAACAATCCTTCACCAAAACCTGAACGAGTGTCTTTGTTTCCTAATACTTCAATATCAATCATGACTTTACTTTATAAATTTATAGAAGTTGTTTTATTCGATGTTATTCTTACGTCTTTAACAATTGTATTTGAAGACGATTTTAAATTTTTATCTCTATATACGATTCTGTAATTACCAGGCTGTAACTGCCAATTACCTGTTTTTGTTTCTTGATCTAAATTACATACCCATTCAACATCGCCATTTTCAGCAACAACAAATACCTGTCCAACAATCAAATGTCCTGTTTTATAACTTAAATAACCTGGAGCTAAAATATCAATTGTTTGCGTACTACTTTGGGTTACATCTACATCATAATACAATCTTGGAAGTGTTAATACCTCTAATTTGTATTTACCTACAATATATTTATCAATGGTATTTATTTGTTGAACGTTTATTGTAGTTGAGTTTGCAACCGATTGAGTTATCCTAGTCTCCAAATGATAGGGCTTCGCAGCATTTACATAACGTACTTTAATGAAACCTTGAGGAGCATCTACAACTATTGTGTTATGAACATTTTTTTGAATTGTAATTCCTTTTTTTTCAACCTTTGGTAAAGTATTAACTACTAAATCATATTTAAACTTTGGATCAACAATTAGGGTGTCTGGATTTCCAAATTGATTAATTGTATGCGTATAGGTATATTTCAAATTTTTAGTGCCCGCTTCATACAAAAACATGGTAACATCTGTTTCTTTAGGGCTTTTAGTAATATCATTTAAATTTATTTGAACGGTTGTATTGTATAATACAGTAGAAATAACTTTCGTTAAAACACTTTTAAATGCATCTTTTGTTTCCGCATCTGCATAAGTACCAATACAATTAAACTTATCAAGATAAGATAAATCCATTCCTAATCCTATAACAAATGGAGTAACTTTTACTCCTTTATCTTTCAATTTCTTTGCTATTACACATGGATCATTATCACATGCCTCTAAACCATCAGTAATTAAGATAATTACATTTCTAGTTGTTACGTCAGGGAAATCGCTTGCTGCTGCTTCAAGAGAACGTGCAATAGGAGTTGTTCCTTTCGCTTCAATTGAAATAATACGATTTTTAATTCTAGTAAAATTATCTACCGCAAAAGGAACCTCCAACTTTGTATCATTGCAATCTTGATAAGTTGCAGTAATTGGTGATTGATGACCATAAACTCTTAAAGCAATTTCTAAATTTGGTGTTCCCTCTAATCCATCAACTGCTTGAGCTAATAATTCTTTTGCTGCTTGAATTCTAGTTTGACTTCCATCCCAACGAGCATTCATACTATTAGATGCATCTAAAATAAATAGAATACGTGTCTTTTCTTGCCCAAATAGTTGAGAGCAAAATAAAAAAGCTAGTATGAATAAAAATTGTTTCAATTAATAATCCCCCAATGTTTCCTCTAATTGATTTAACGCAGATATTAATTGTTCTGCATTAGGAGCTGTACCATGCCATTTATGCGTTCCAACCATATAATCAACACCTTGACCCATTTCAGTTTTCATAATAATAACAATTGGCTTTCCATTTCCAGTCAATGACTTTGCTTTCGCTAATACATTTTTTAATGCATCAATATCATGACCATCAACTGATAAAACTTCCCAACCAAATGCTTCCCATTTTTGTGCCAAATTTCCTAAAGACAAAACTTGATCTACATCTCCGTCAATTTGACGTCCATTGTAGTCTATTGTAGCAATTACATTATCAATTTTGTAAGCACTTGCATACATTGCTGCTTCCCAAATTTGACCTTCTTGTAACTCTCCATCACCATGTAAAGTATATACAATTGAATTGTCTCCATTTAATTTTTTGGTTTGGCATGTACCCAATGCACAAGATAAACCTTGACCTAAAGAACCTGAAGCCATTCTAATTCCAGGTAAATTTTTGTCCGTTGAAGGATGACCTTGTAAACGAGAAGATAATCTTCTGAATGAACCTAACTCATTAACAGGGAAATAACCTGAGCGTGCTAAAACACTATACCAAACTGGTGAAATATGGCCATTAGAAAGATAAAAAACATCTTCTCCTTTTGCATTCATTGAAAAATTTGAAGCGTTGTGTTTCATCACATCAAAATACAATACAGTTAAGAAATCTGCACAACCTAATGAACCACCTGGGTGACCAGAACTTACATCTGAAACCATTCTTACTATATCTCTTCTAACTTGTGAAGCTATTCTTTTTAATTCTAATGTTTCCATTTTATCTTATTTTCTCTTTGTAAATCACAAATTTAGTTTTTTAATTTCGAAGGGGGATGAAAAAAAAATAAGTTTTTTTTTAAAAGTAATGCAACTTTATAAGTTGTATATAAGTCTTAAAAGTGGTAATTATAAATTATAAGAAAATAATAAACTATGACGCTAATTCAAAAAATATTGATTTTAGGTTGTTTCCTCATTACAAATACAATCTACAGTCAACAAAATCAGAACTTTACCGTTTTAGATGAAAGAAGCTTAGAAACTGCTTTTAATGAAAATATTCATTTAAAAAGAGATGGTTATTTTCAATTATTTTATCTAATCACCATAGATTGTTCAAGTGTTTCTAAAAATGATTTCTCAATTTTAAGTGAAAAAATTAAAGCTTTAGAATCAACTAATATTATATTATCTGATATAGATAAAGGAGTTATTTCATTTACAATGAAAATGACAGAAATTACAATTGATGAAAAAGAAATTGCTAAAAAAGTTTCAATTAGTAATGAGAAACAAATTCCTTATATAAAAATTAACCTTCAAAATATTCAACTAAAATGAAAAAAATATATTCATTGTTATTAGTTATTATAATACAAATTTCTGGATTATATGCTCAAAATATTCCAGCTAGCGATGATTGTACTAATGCCCCACCAATTTGCAATTTTTCAGGATATCAAGGAAACACCTCTTCTTCCTATCAACCAAGTTCTTGGGCTCAATTAACATCTGCATTTTGTGGCACATTGGAAAATGATTCATATGTTAAATTTGTTGCAGATAATGATACAATTAATTTAGTAGTTACTGTAACAAGTTCACTTTATTCTGGTGGTATTCAATTAATGATTTTTGAATCTACAAATTGTAATTCAGGCACGATCAATAAAATAAAATGTTACAACCAAATAAAAATGTCTGCCGGCCCAACAACAATTACTGGGACTGGTCTTATCCCTGGAAATACTTATTATGTCATTTTTGATGGTTTTGGTGGAGATGTTTGTGATTATACAATCAATGTTCCAAATTCAGGAGGTGGTATATCCTTACCTGCATCTATTAACGCATCTCAACAAACTATTTGTTTAGGATCTAACGTATCTCTTACTGCAACAGGCGGAAATGGAGTTTACGATTGGTCAACTTCACCAAATGTAAATGATTTAAATAACACTAATACTAATTCAGTAACAGCAACACCGAATTCTACAGGTATAAAAAAATATGTTGTATCCTCCTCAAACGGAAATTCGGCTTGTCCTTCTTCAGATACCGTAGATATTAATGTTATTGATGTGCCGGTTATTAACGCTGGAGGTAGTAGCACAATTTGCTTAGCTGGAAATGCAACAGTAAGTGGTGTAACAAGTAATACTTCAAATTTTACATGGACACATAATGGAGCTGGAAATTTATCCAATACAAATACCCTATCCCCTGTTTACACTCCAAATCCAATTGACGAAGGAAAAGATGTGATACTAACTATCACGGCTAATGTTTGTAATTCAAATAC
>CALPVI020000114.1 GCA_943326975.2 Actinomyces viscosus
CACTGAAATCGTAGTGATTGGAGCTGGTACAGCTGGAGAGTCTGCAACTAGAGCAGCACTTGGTCTAGGCGCTAGCGTAAAAGTTTTTGACAATTCACTAACTAAACTTAGAAGACTTCAAAATGATTTGGGAAGAAAAATTAATACTTCTGTAATTCAACCCAAAGTATTAGCTAAAGCATTATTAACAGCAGACGTAGTAATTGGTGCTTTAAGAGCTAAATTAGGAAGAACTCCTTGTGTAGTTACAGAGGAAATGATTGAAAAAATGAAAATCGGTTCGGTTTTAATAGATATTAGTATTGATCAAGGTGGTTGTTTCGAAACTTCGCATGTTACAAATCATAATGACCCAACTTTCATAAAACATGGTGTAATTCATTATTGTGTTCCCAATATTGCTTCTAGGGTATCTCGAACAGCTTCTTTTGCACTTTCTAATATCTTCTCTCCAGTCTTAGTTGAAATGGGAGAAAAAGGAGGCTGTAAAGAACTTATAATGAAAGACTCGGGTTTTAGAAGCGGTGTATACATATACAAAGGCGTATTGACAAGTGAAGTTCTTGGAAAAGTTTTTGACTTGAAATTTAAAAATATTGAGTTATTAATGTTGTAATTATACAACATTAATAACTAATTTCAAATTCATATGCAAGCTCTTTCTCTTCCAAAAGCAGAGTTACGCATTAGTAAAAAAGGAACAACTCTTTTTGTATGGTGCATCGCGCGAAAAAAGACATTAGTACTAACTCCTGAAGAATGGGTTAGACAACATGTCATTCACTTTCTTGTTAATCATTTAAAAGTTCCGATTGGATTAATTGCTTCAGAATACTCTTTAAAAATCAACAAATTAAGCAGAAGAAGTGATATAGTTGTTTTTGGAAAAAATTCGCAACCCGTCTTAATAGTCGAATGTAAATCTGTTGATATACCTTTATCAGAAAAAATCTTCCATCAAATTGCCCAATACAATTTTCAATTAAATGTAAATTATCTTATGATGACAAATGGCGTTCATCATGTTTACTGTAAAATTGATCGTGAAAACAACAAATTAATTTATTTAGAAAATTTACCCCACTATGAAAACCTCATTTAAAAAACTGTTTATTCTAAGTTGTTTTATATTTTCGCTTTTTTCTTCTTTTTCACAGGACAAAGATTATTTATTATTGAAAAAAATTAATAATCAGTATAATTCATTTGGTGGAGGAATTATGAGAGGATTTTCAAATTCTGATACTTATGTAGCTTTAGGAATCCCTTCCTTTCTTTTTGTTTATGGGAAAGTAAAAAACAACCAAGACATGGTTTGGAATAGTTACGCCAGTTTTTCAAATCAACTAGTAAACGGAGTAGCAACAACATTATTAAAAAATTCTATCAATAGAACAAGACCTTTTGTAACTTATCCAAATGACATTCACAAACACTCTGTTGCAGGATCAAAATCATATCCATCGGGACATACTTCAATGGCATTTGCTACAGCAACAATGATTAGTTTAGAATATCCAAAATGGTATATTATTGCACCGGCTTTTATATATGCTTCAGGTGTAGGGTATTCGAGAATGTATTTAGGTGTTCATTACCCAACAGACGTTCTTGCTGGAGCTGTTTTAGGTACCGGTTCTGCATTTTTAACCCACTACACTTTCAAATATATTCGTAAACAACTAAATAAAAAAACAGAAAAAGCAATGTTGTAATTACTATATTTAAAAAATTACATTAATCAAATTAACTAACTAAAATTAAAATACTTATTACTATAAGTAGACTTTTTGAAAACTTATAATATGATTCAAAAAAGGAACGGATTCATATTTGATTTTTTAATATCAATGATTAAAATAAATAGTTTTCACTATTTTTGATTCTATGCAAAAAGTAAGACTTCTTTTATTGCCCTTTTCATGGATCTACGGAATCATAACTTTTGTAAGAAATCTCTTTTTTGATTCTGGTATTTTCTCAACATATATTATTCCAAAAAAATCAATTTGTGTTGGAAATCTTTCTGTCGGTGGAACAGGAAAAACTCCTCATGTTGCTTACCTTGCTCAACTTCTCAAAAATGAAACTAAACTTAGTATTCTTAGTAGAGGTTATGGACGAAAATCAAAAGGATTTGTTTTAGCAACTTCAACAACAAAAGTATCTGAAATTGGAGATGAACCAATGCTTTACTTCAAACGATTTAATTCTACATTAAATGTAACTGTTTGTGAAAGAAGAAAAACTGGAATTGAAAACATTCTTGAACTTTTCCCGAAAAACGAAATCATTTTATTAGATGACGCATTCCAACATCGAGCTGTAAAAGCTGGCTTGAACCTTCTTTTAACTGATTTTAATTCACTATTTTCAAAAGACTTTGTTTTACCGGCTGGTAATTTAAGAGAATTTAGATTTGGAAAAAAAAGAGCTGATATTATTATTGTAACTAAGTCTCCAGCAGAGTTAAATCAAGAAACAAAATCAAAAATTTGCAATGAATTAGGATTTCCATCAGAAAAAGTATTTTTTTCATCCATCAAATATGGTGATTTAATACCCTTTAGTGAAAATCCTCCTGAAACTTTAGAAAACGTATTATTGATCACAGGTATTGCAAACCCTACCCCACTTTATAATTACTTAAATAATAAATACAAAGTAGAATTACTTTCTTTTTCTGATCATCATGAATTTACTCTAGAAGATATTAAGTTAATTCAGCAAAAATTTGATACTTTTGCACAACAAAATAAAGCTATTATCACAACTGAAAAAGATTATGTTCGTTTAGAAAATAGCTTACATAAAGATATTATTTTACGTTTACCTTGGTATTACCAATCTATAGACGTTGAAATTGACAAAAAAGAAGTATTTAATAATTTTATCAAAGCGTATGTTAACACAATTTAAAGAGTCAGTAAACTACATTCAATCAAGAACTTCTGTTCAACCAACAATCGGTATTATCTTAGGTACTGGATTGGGTGGATTAGTTAAAGAAATAAATGTTATTGATGAAATTTCGTATAGTGACATACCAAACTTTCCAATTTCAACAGTTGAAAGTCATTCTGGAAAATTAATTTTCGGTGAGCTTGGCGGTAAAAAAGTAGTTGCGATGCAAGGTCGTTTTCATTACTATGAAGGATATGACTTACAGCAAGTTACTTACCCAGTAAGAGTAATGAAATTATTAGGGATAGAAAAATTATTCGTTTCAAATGCATCAGGAGGTTTAAATCCTGAATTTGAAGTAGGAGAAATCATGATCTTAAACGATCATATTAATTTATTTCCTGGCAACCCATTAATTGGTAAAAACTTTGACGAATTAGGTCCTCGTTTCCCAGACATGAGTGAACCATACGATTCTGATATGATTGCTTTAGCTCAATCTATTGCAAAAGAAAATGATATTAAAGTTTCAACTGGTACTTATGTCGGATTAACAGGTCCTACATTAGAAACACCTGCTGAATATGGTTATGTAAGAGTAATCGGTGGAGATGCTGTTGGTATGTCAACGGTTCCAGAAATTATTGTTGCTCGTCACATGGAAATCCCATGTTTTGCTATTTCAATCATCACAGACTTAGGTGTACCTGGGAAAATTCATAAAGTTAGTTTAGCGGATGTAATTGCAGTTGCAAGCAGACAAGAACCTAAAATGACAAAAATTATGAGTCAATTAATCGCGCGTTTATAATTAACGAATTGCAGAATTAATCAAATAAAAATGAATTCAGAAATTAGAGATAAATACGAAGTTGTTATTGGTTTAGAAGTTCATGCTCAAATGCTGACAAAAACCAAAGCATACTCAAATGATATTAATGAATTTGGAGCAGTTCCCAATACCAACGTAAGTGTTATCTCACTTGGTCATCCGGGAACACTTCCTAAAATGAACAAAAAAACAATTGAGTATGCTATAAAAATGGGGTTAGCTTGTAATTGTACAATTGCAAGAGACCAATATTTTGCTCGTAAAAACTATTTCTATCCCGATCTTCCAAAAGGTTACCAAATTACTCAGGATAAGACTCCAATTTGTACAGGTGGTGAAATTATCATAAAAACAGAAGAAGGTATAGAAAAATCAATCGGACTTACTCGAATTCACATGGAAGAAGATGCTGGAAAAAGCATTCACGATGTAGATGTATTTGACACTTTAGTTGATTTGAATCGTGCTGGTGTACCTTTAATTGAAATCGTTTCTGAACCAGATATTAGAAGCTCTCAAGAAGCTTATAATTACCTTACCGAAATTAGAAAGTTAGTTCGTTACCTTGATATTTGTGATGGGAACATGGAAGAAGGTTCACTTCGTTGTGATGCAAATGTTTCAGTTAATATTATTGGTGCAAAAGAATTCGGAACGAAGGTAGAAGTTAAAAACATGAACTCTATTCGTAATGTTCAGCGTGCAATTGAATTTGAAATTATTCGCCAAATTGAAGCATTAGAAAAGGGAGAATCATTAACACAAGAAACTCGTTCATTTGATGCTCTAAAAGGTATTACAATTTCAATGCGTACAAAAGAAGCAGCAAATGATTATCGCTACTTCCCTGAACCAGATTTACAACCAATATTTGTAGATCAAAAACAAATTGATGCAATTCATGCTGAAATGCCAGCTTTACCAAGAGAATTACATCAAAAATACACGAAAGAATTAGGTCTTTCAGAATATGATGCATCAATTTTAACAGATACAAAAGCTATTGCATTGTATTATGAAGAAATCATTAAATTCACTAAAAACTTCAAGGGAGCAGCGAACTGGTTAATGGGTGATATAAAATCTTATTTGAACCAAAATGGTTTTGAAATTGAAAACTTCCCAGTAACTCCTGATAAAATTGCTGCATTGATTCAATTAATTGATGAAAATAAAGTTTCTTCATCAGTTGCATCTCAAAAGATTTTTCCTGAATTAGTTAAAAATCCATCTAAAAATCCTTTAGAAATTGCAGAAGAATTAAATGTTTTACAAGATTCTAATGAAGATTCTTTAAAAGGATATATTCTTGAAGTTATTGAAAAAAATCCGACTGAAGTTGAACGTTACAGAAATGGAGAAAAACAATTAGTTGGTTTCTTAATGGGACAATTAATGAAAATTTCTCAAGGTAAAGCTGATCCAAAAGCTTCAAACCAGCTACTAAGAGAAATGTTAGAGAATTAAATTGAATTTGATTTTATAAAATACATAATGAAAAAAATAATTTACTTACCGCTTCTTTTTGTAGCCTTTTTATACGCTTGTGGAAGTAGCTCAAACGGCCCTGTAGAAGATGACCCAGATACCGACATCGTTGAAAACTTTAAAATACATGGTAAAATTGAGGGAGCTGCAAATTCAGCTTTACATTTAGAAGCCTTAAGTAATGAAGGAACTATTAATGTTGCCGATTGTGAAACGGATAGTGATGGAAACTTTGAATTAATCGGAAACATTCCTGGAATGGGGATTTACCAATTACGATTAGGTGAATCAAATGATAAAGTAATCCCAATCACATTGTTACCTAAAGATAATGCTGAATTGATTACTAATTTTAACGAGTATCAATCAACACCTACATTCAAAGGTACAGAATGGTCAGAAACACTAACGAATTACATGAACTTATTTAACGATTTCGTTCAAAAGCAACAAAAATTGGCTGCTTTACAAGGAAAAGTTGCTGAAGAAGAATTGATGGTTCGCTTTTTTGAAATGAAAAAACCTTTAGATGAGTTTTGTAAAGCAAGTATGACAAAACAACCAAGCAATCCTGTAAATATTATTTTATCTTCTTCTTTAACTCCTTCTATGGGCTTTGAAGGTTGGGATGCTAATAACTTAATTGTTTTGAAAAAAGTAGCTAACGCTTTTACAAAACGATACGAAAACTCACCGATAACTTCAACTATTGCTAATCAGATTTATCAATTAGAAATGGCGTATAATGAATACAAAGAATTTAATTCTGGCAATAAGTTAGCACCGGAAATCGCATTATCGAATCCTGATGGAAAAGAAATTACATTATCAAGCCTAAAGGGTGAAGTAGTTTTAATTGACTTTTGGGCATCATGGTGTGGTCCTTGTAGAAAAGAAAACCCTAATGTAGTAAGACTTTATAATGAATACAAAAACAAAGGATTTACAATTTATTCAGTTTCGTTAGACGAAAACAAAGATGCATGGAAAAAA
>CALPVI020000115.1 GCA_943326975.2 Actinomyces viscosus
ACATCATTTGAAACAACAACTTGAGGGCCTGTAACTGTAATAATTTTAGAATCTGTACAAGAACCTGACGTATAATATAATACATGAGAGCCGATTCCAGCTTGAGAAGGTGTAAAAACTCCAGCTGAAGTAATACCTGGACCTGACCACGATCCTCCCGAAGGACTATTCCCCAACATTGTAACGGGAGCTGCATCAAGACATACTGACTGATTAGCACCTGCATCAGCTCCTTGATTACCGTTAATCACAAAATCAAAGTCACATCCACAACCCGGGAAATTATCAACAACTATATAGTATTGTTTATTAGCACTTAAATTTGCTGCAGGTATAACTACAGTGCTGGAAGAAGGAGTAGATCCAAAAGAAGTACAACCAACGCTACCCCATGTATCATTTGCTATAGTTGAAGTTCTATTAGCGCAATTTGCTCTACCATCAATACGTTCAAAAACTTCAAATTGTAAATTACCTCCATCCGTATAGGATGAAGTAGTTACTATAACACATTTTGCATTGACAGAAATATTAATATCTTTCACAACACTTGGAGTAGTAAAAGTAAACCATACAGAATTATCAACTACCCCATTACAATTCCATTCACCTGTTGTACCATCAGCTATAGGGTCTAAATTTGAGTTTGGAGTTGCACCTTTAGTTGTAGAATAATATCTTCCACCAGGACACAAAACCGTTGCTGTTGAGCAATTATCATTTACTACAGTTGAAACAGGTGCATAACTATTTACACATATTTGAAACGCACCAGTCCCCGTTGTATAGCCATCAACCATAATATAATACGTTGTACCTACAATTAAATTGTTAATATCAATTGAAGCTGTATTAGAAGTTGAAGTTGCTTGTGCGCAAGCATTAGATGTATATGTAGTTGCTGTACAAGACGATAAAGAAAAAACCATAATTTGAGGCCTAACCAAACCTGTAGCACTCCCATTTACCTTGATAGAATTACTTGTTCCTGTCGCTGTAAATTTAAAATAAACAGAATTAACAGTTTCTGAAGCTGAAAAACAAGAAGATGGTAAAGACGACATCAATGTTTCTGTGGTAGCACCAGTATTAGTATATGCATCAATAGGAGAACAAAAATTATTTGTTTGTAAAGTTAAAGCATTACAAGGTTGATCGTTTGATGGTTGACTAGGGGAACTTATACATAATTGAAAAGTACCTACCAAAGCATTTACCCCATCAACATAAACATAGTAATTTGTCCCAACTGTTAGGGAACTATAAGTCAAAGTTGCTGTTGCTGCAGCTGCTTTATTACAAGCCAATTCTGTAAATGTTCCTGTACATCCAGAAGCATTTGATAATAATACTATTTGAGGATTAGTTAAAGTTCCGCCATTTACAGTTACTGTTGCAACAGGACCAGTTGCTAAAAACTGAAACCACATTCCATTGTTAGTGCCTGTAGAAAAACAAGTTGGGGGATTTAACGTACCCGTTATACCTGTATTTGAATATTGACCTACACTTGAACAATTATTCGCATTCACTAAAATAGCTGTAGAACAGTCATCTCCGGGAACGGCAAAAGATTTAAGTGAGATAAATAGTAAAAAAAAGAATATTAATTTTCTCATGACTCTAAGTTATTTAGGTATTTCATTTAAAGTTACACCAATACCTATATTCAAAAGTAATTTGATTGATTTTAGATTTTGATTTACTTCTTCGTCCTTTTTAGAATTATAAACACTTTCATTAATTGTATAATTCTTTGATTTCATTTCTTCAAAAGAAAGTAGACTAATTTCTGGTCCATTTTGAATTTGAATTACTCTTTTTGATTTTGCATTTCTAAAATTATCATAATCAAAATTTAAAATCATAGATTTATCATTATCGTTTAATTTATTAAACTCTTCATTTGAAATCAATATTCCTTTTTTTTCAAAACTTGAATATTCAATCTCATTTGTTTGAGAGAATAAATAAAAATTCGACGAGAAAAAAATCATCAAAAAAAATATTCTATAAAAATTTTTCATAATAAATTAATTAACTGAAATAATTCAAAATTTAATTTGCAATCAAAAATAAGTAGAATTACAAAATAAACAATAAAGCTTTTATATTAGAAAAGACTTAAATAAAATAAATTGGTTGCCTATAAAAGTAAAAAAGTCATCCCAAAGAATGACTTTTCAATAAAAAAATAATTTTTACTATCTATATAAAGTAGATTTTACAGCTTTTACAACTCTATCCACATTAGGTAAAGCTTCGTCAATTAATGTTGGAGAAAAAGCAAAAGGTGTATCTGACTGCGTAACTCTCATTACTGGCGCATCTAAATAATCGAAAGCGTATCTTTGTAAATGATAAGCAATTTCTGAAGAAATAGACGCTAAAGGCCAAGACTCTTCAACAACCACACAACGATTTGTTTTCTTAACAGATTCTACAACTGCAGGATAATCTATTGGTCTAACAGTTCTCAAATCAATAACTTCAGAAGAAATACCTTCTTTCTCTAAAACTTCAGCAGCTTCTAAAGCAACTTTGATAATTTTACCAAAAGAAACAATTGTAACGTCACTTCCTTTCTTTCTTATATTAGCTACTCCAATTGGAATAATGTATTCTCCTTCTGGAATTTCACCTTTATCTCCATACATTTTCTCAGATTCCAAGAATACTACAGGGTCATTATCTCTAATAGCAGCCTTTAACAATCCTTTTGCATCGTAAGGAGTAGAAGGTGTTATAACTTTTAAACCTGGCACATGCGCATAAAAAGCTTCAAAACTTTGAGAGTGTGTTGCTCCTAATTGTCCAGCAGTACCATTACCGCCTCTAAAAACGATTGGACAAGAATATTGACCACCTGACATCTGCAACATTTTCGCAGCACTATTTATGATTTGATCAGCAGCTAAAATCGCAAAATTCCATGTCATAAACTCAACAATAGGTCTCAAACCATTCATTGAAGCTCCAACCGCAATACCTGCGAAACCTAACTCTGCAATAGGTGTATCTATAACTCTTTTTGCACCAAATTCATCCAACATCCCTTGAGATACTTTGTAAGCTCCATTATATTCTGCAACTTCTTCTCCCATTAATAAAACGTTTTCATCACGACGCATTTCTTCTGACATCGCTTCTCTTAGTGCTTCTCTAAATTGTACCGTTTTCATTTATTATATTTTAGACCTATTAAAAATAGATTCGCAAATGTAAGAAAAAATGAAATATTTATTACAGAATTAATAAAATCTATCAAAGAACTTAAATAACTAATAATACATGAAAATTAAAACACTAGTAACAACATGTAATCAACTTAAAAACAAACTATTAATTGTAAATTATTAAAAGGAAAAAAACATCTATTTTTACTTTTTAAAATCGAAAGTAAAATAGTATCTTTGAAAATAATTTATAAATGAAACGAAATAAATGAATTTTGTTAAATTTGCAATTAACTTAAAATAAGAAAATCAAATAGCATGAAAATACTTGTTTGTATCAGTAAGTCTCCAGACACAACTTCAAAAATTGCGTTTACAGAAGGTAATACAAAATTTGATGAAAATGGTGTTCAATACATTGTAAACCCTTATGATGAATGGTATGCATTAGTTAGAGCGTTAGAATTAAAAGAAACATTAGGTGGTAATGTAACCATCATTACAGTTGGAAATACTGCTGATGAAGCAATCATCAGAAAAGCATTAGCTATTGGCGCAGATGACGCTGTTAGAATTGATGCTGATCCTAAAGATGCCTATTTTACTGCTTCTCAAATTGCAAAATATGCAAAAGAAAATGCATTCGATATTGTTTTAACAGGAAAAGAAACAATCAATTATAATGGATCCCAAGTTGGAGGTATGATTGCTGAAGAATTAGATTTACCTTTTATTTCTTTAGCCACAAAATTAGATCTAAACGGAAATAAAGCAACTTTAGAAAGAGAAATAGTAGGTGGTGTTCAAGTTGTTGAAGTTGAAACTCCTTTTGTTGCTTCTTGCGCTAAAGGTATGGCTGAACAAAGAATTCCAAATATGAGAGGAATTATGGCTGCAAGAACAAAACCTCTTACTATTGTTCCTGTTTCAAGCCCAGAAGAATTCACTACTTACACTTCATATTCTACTCCAGACGCAAAAACGGCTTGTAAAATGATAAATCCTGATAACATGGACGAATTAGTTTCTTTGTTACACAATGAAGCAAAAGTAATTTAATCATATCTAAAAAGAAGAAAATGTCTACAATCGTATATATATCTAGTAATAATGGTTTAGGTAAAAGTGCTTTTGAAGCTGTTACCTATGCAAAAAAAATGGGTGAAGAAGTAATTGTTGTAACAGTTGGAAATGCAGAAGCTTCTAAATTAGCTGAATTAGGTGAATATGGAGCTACAAAAGTATTAGTTGACAGAAATGCAAGTACTGATAATGACCAACAAATTACTAAAGTTATAGCAACTGCAGTAGAAACAACAAATGCAACAAAAGTTGTTTTCTCACATGACATTATTGCAAAAGCTGTTGCTCCTCGCTTATCTGTAAGATTAAAAGCTGGTTTAGTAGCTGGAGCAATTAGTTTACCTTCTACTGATGGAGGTTTTTCTTGTAAAGTAAATGTATTTTCAGGAAAAGCTTTTGGAACTGTAAATGTTAATACTGAGAAAAAAATAATTTCTTTATTACCTAATAGTATTCAACCTGAAAATATTGGAGGAACTGTTTCAGTAGAAGAATTCAATGGTAATGCAGGAGAGTCAAGAGTTAAAGTTTTAGAGACTAAAAAACCTGAAGGTGAAATTCCTTTACCAGAGGCTGAATTAGTGGTTTCTGCAGGACGAGGTTTAAAAGGACCTGAGAATTGGGGGATTATTGAAGATTTAGCAAAAGAATTAGGTGCCGCTACAGCTTGTTCTCGTCCAGTAGCTGACATTGGATGGAGACCTCATCATGAACACGTAGGACAAACAGGCGTAGCTATTCGTCCTAATTTATACATAGCAGTTGGAATTTCTGGTGCTATTCAACACTTAGCGGGGGTAAATGGATCCAAAGTTATTGTTGCTATTAATACAGATTCTGAAGCACCATTTTTCAAAGCAGCAGATTACGGAATCGTTGGAGATGCATTTGAAGTTGTGCCCAAATTAACTGAAGCATTAAAAAAATTCCACGCTTCAAATAACTAATTATCGATATAAAATATTAATTTTATCACAATATTTCTTTAGGGAAGCATTATTGCTTCCCTATTTATTTCATAAACAACCGTTTATTCGAAGATATGGACAAAGTAAAACTAGAAATTGTTGGTCTATCTTATAGTCAAACTCAATCAGGTGCTTATGCTTTAGTTTTAGCTGAGGTAGGAGGAAAAAGAAGACTTCCAATTATCATTGGAGGATTTGAAGCTCAAGCTATAGCTATTGAACTTGAAAAAATGACACCTACGAGACCTTTGACTCATGACTTATTTAAAAGTTTTGCTGCTTCTTTTGACATAAACGTAAAGGAAGTTCTTATTTACAATCTTGTTGAAGGGATTTTTTACTCTAAACTTATTTGTGAAAAAGATGGATTAACTACCGAAATTGATGCTAGGACATCTGATGCGATTGCTATTGGTGTTAGATTTAATTGCCCTGTCTTTACATTTGAAAGTATATTGTCTAGTGCAGGAATACTTTTAGATGAGAATTCATTAGAAAATGAATTTGGAATTGAGGAAGATGAGATAGACATTGAAGAAGAAAAAGAACCTTCAATTAACAACTTATCAATTGCAGAATTAGAAGAACAATTGAATAGTGCATTAGAAAATGAAGATTACGAATTAGCTTCTAAATTAAGAGATGAGATTAATAAAAGAACTTCTTAAAATAGTTAAATTAATACCTGAGCCGAACTAAATAATTTTATGTTCGGCTTTTTTATTGGATTGATTTTAAAGAATCATTAACTTCGCAAATAAATTATACAACAATGAAGGCATACGTTTTTCCAGGTCAAGGAGCTCAATTCTCAGGAATGGGTAAGGATTTATATGAAAACTCTCCATTAGCTAAAGAATTATTTGATAAAGCAAATAAAGTTTTAGGATTTGAAATTACTAAAATAATGTTTGAAGGAACTGATGAAGAGCTTAAACAAACAAAAGTAACACAACCTGCTATTTTTTTACATTCAACTATTTTAGC
>CALPVI020000116.1 GCA_943326975.2 Actinomyces viscosus
AAAAGCACGCATGAAATGCATAGTTCAGTGAAAGGACATAATGTTGGATCTGCTTCAAAAAGAGAAAAATTGTCTGCAGTTATTTTTCAGATTGTCATGGTGGACATTGTCTTTAGTTTTGATTCAATAATCACTGCAATTGGAATGACGAATGGAATTGCTCATGAAACGCATGGTAATCCTATGGTTATTATATATCTATCAGTCATTATTTCAATGATAATCATGTTGATCTTTGTGAGGCAAATAAGTGACTTTATTAATGAGCGACCGACTATAAAGATGATTGCTCTGGCTTTTTTAGTGACAATTGGAGTTGTTTTACTAGCGGAGGCATTTGGACAAGAAATTCCAAAAGGATATATTTATTTTGCGATGGTCTACGCCTTGATAGTTGAGTTTATCAATATTCGAATGCGAAAAAATAAAGGCGAAAAAGAGTAATATGACACTTGAAGAAGCGAATTTATTTTTCCCTTGTGATGATATAGAGGATATTGAAGAACTTTATGAGGAAAGATTATTCGAATACAAGCAGTTTTTTTTATCAAAACCAATTATTTCTAAAGTTTACCAAGCAAAACTTTCTAAACTAATGAAGATGCATGAAGCATTTTTAGTGATAAGCGGTTTGCGTATAAATCATAAAATTTTTTCATCGTCTCACTCAGAATTTAAAACATCTAATTTGAAAGAATTATTTGATTTATTTCAATCAGAAAGAAATAAATGGAAGATTTTAATTCAAAATAGTAGCAATGCAATTGATTTAAAAAGTTGTGTTTATGATGTAATTGAAATGCATCAAAAGTATATGCAAAAATGGCCAATCTTTGATTTAGAAAACAATGAGTCTATTTCAGTTTCAATTGAACCTGATGTGATGCAAATGCTAAAGGCGATAAAAGAAGTCAATGAATTAGGTTATGTATCACTGGTAGATGTGAAACGTATGCAGTTTGATAAAACCGAAAACAATTCGATTAGAATGATTGTATTGGAAGCGAAACGATTATCTTTGTTGAGAAAATTAGAAGGAAATGAGTGAAGAAGATGAATACAGTAAATTAAGGGAACAATTAGAGTTACAAGAGTGGCCAAATATTTTTTTATTTAAATTTATTGTTCCAAACACTTCAGAGAATTTAGCAATGGCAACTGCTTTATTTAATGATACTTCAGAAATTAGTTTACACGAGTCGAAGACTGGGAAATTTGTGAGCGTTGGGGCTAAAGAGATGATGTTAGATGTTGATTCTATCATAAATGTATACAAAGAAGCGGCAAAAATTAAAGGGTTAATAGCATTATGATAGTATTATTTGGGTATTCTGTAGGGAAAGTATTGGTTGGAGTTTTATTTATCTCCTTAGCAATATTGGTTTTAACAATTGCTTACAGGAAATTGTTAGCTTATTTAGGAAAAGGCTCAGCAATTGCTGAAGATTATTGTGTGTTATATAGTTTGGAAGAACAACCATCAAAAGGCGAGATTGAATTTTACTTTACATCTAAAATAGCTAGAAAAGTAACTTTTCAAATTATTAATTTAGACTTTTCTTTGGTGCAAGTTTTACAAGAAAAACAAGTTACGGCAGGAGGTAATATCGTGCGATTTGATTCAACAACCATTACTAATGGTGAGTATTTTTATCAACTTGTTACCGAGAATCAAAAGACGATGAAAAAATTTGTAGTCAATAATTAATTTGTGTCAATTTGTCATAAAATATTTAATTGGCAAAATAATTGACTAATTGGAATTACAATTATCTTTGTATAGAAAGGTATAAATTTTTAAAATATAAAAATATAGTTATGGCAGTAGAAATTACAGACGCAAACTTCGAAGAAGTAGTATTAAAATCAGATAAACCAGTAGTTGTTGATTTTTGGGCAGAATGGTGTGGTCCGTGTAGAATGGTTGGGCCAGTTATCGACGAGTTACACAAAGAATACGAAGGAAAAGCGATCGTAGGAAAAGTAAATGTTGATGAGAATCCAGGTGTTTCAGCTCAATTTGGAGTGAGAAATATCCCTACAATTTTATTTATTAAAAACGGAGAAGTTGCTGACAAATCTGTTGGAGCAGTTCCTAAAGCACAATTAGCTTCTAAATTAGATGCTATTTTGTAATTAAAATACGAAACATACTTATGTTTGAAGTCCTAGCTCTTAGTTAGGACTTTTTTTATCCAAATTTAAATTCATTTTCATTTATTTAGAGGAAAATATGCTTTGTGTTTTTAATCGTTAAAGTAAAGTCTTTCTTTTCGTTATTAATCTAAAATATTCAGACTTTAATCTCTTTCTTTTTCGTAATTTTGCAGAAAATTTGACAATATGGAATCTTTGTGGAGACGTTTAAAATACTATGGAATAGGTTTTGGTTTTGGTTTATTATTTGTGATTTTCTTTTTTCAAAACAGAGGTTGTTCTTGGTTGCCTGATAACAGAGTTAAAAACTCAATATTGGATAGGGTTTTGGTGCTTCCAGAAGAGGATGCAGTTCAAATGAAAAAAGTAGGTTTAACAAAAAATGATTTAACTTTAGTATTAAACGATGGTAAAGTATTGTTTGATGAAAGTATAAAGAAAGGTAATCCTAAAGTTTATGTGGTAGAAAAAGAATTTGAAGGAAAAGGGAAATTGAAATTCTTGTATACTTTACCAGATGAAAGTTTTATTTCAGAAATTCATTTGTTTAAACAAAACTCAAAAAATATTAAAAACACAACAAAAGGAATGGGTGAACTAATTTATTTTCCGAAGGACGATGATTTAGTTTTTCCAGACTCATCTGCAAATGTTACTTGTCAACAATCTGTATTAGGATTGATTAATCCGCGTGATATATTGAAGTTAATTAAGAAGTCGGGTAAGATAGATTTTTCAAAATCATATTTAAAAGCTACCCCTAAACCAGAACATTACCTAGTTTTTACAGATAAAAAAGGAAGAGAAATTGGTGCAAATGTAATTTGGTATAAGACGAAAATGAATATTACTCACTTTGTTTTACCGTTTGAGTCGATTTGTAAATAATTCTTCAACTTTAGTTGTTGATAAATCAATTACAGAACTTATTTTCAATACAAGAGTTTTTTTAATTTTGAACTATGGAGTTTTCAGCACAGCAAATAGCCGGGATTTTAAATGGAGAAATAGTGGGTAATCCAGATATTTCCGTTTCAGGTCTATCTAAAATTGAAGAAGGGAAAGAAGGCACGCTTTCTTTTTTAGCAAATGCTAAATACGAAGAACATATATACACTACTGGTGCTTCTATTTGTATTGTAAATAGTTCGTTTGAACCAATTAAATCATTACCTGAAACTTTAACTTTGGTGAAAGTAGAAGATGCGTATGCATGTTTTGCTAAATTGTTGGAGTTTTATGATCAAATGAGGAAAAAACAACCTAAAATTGAAGATCATTCTTATATTTCATCAACTGCAACAGTAGGTGAAGGATTGTATTTAGGAGCGTTTGGTTACATCGGAGATGGTGCTAAAATTGGTAATAACGTTGTTATTTATCCACATGTTTATGTAGGTGAGAATGTGGTAATTGGAGATAATTCAATTCTTCATCCAGGTGTTGCAGTATATGTAGATTGTATTGTTGGTCAAAATTGCATTTTACATGCTGGTGTTAAAATTGGTTCAGATGGTTTTGGTTTTGCTCCAAATGAAGCGGGAGAATATCAAAAAGTACCTCAGATTGGAAATGTTATCTTAGAAGATAATGTTGAAATTGGTTCGAATTCAACTATAGATAGAGCTACTTTAGGTTCAACAATTATTCGCAAAGGTGTCAAGTTAGATAACTTAGTTCATATTGCGCACAATGTTGAAATTGGTAAAAATACAGCATTAGCAGCTCAAGTAGGTGTGGCTGGTTCAGCAAAAATTGGAGAAAACGTTCAGATTGGTGGACAAGCAGGAATAAGTGGACATTTACATATTGCAAATGGCACACAGATTGTTGCACAATCGGGTATCCCTTCAACAGTTAAAAAAGCTCAGGTATTAATGGGGTCACCAGGTATACCATTGGAAGATTATAAAAAATCTTATTTTGGTTTTAGAAAACTTCCGTTTATCTTGAATAAAATTCAAGAGTTTGATAAGAAATTTAAGGAATTAACGAATAAATAAAAGATGGCTGAAAAGCAACGTACACTAAAAGAATCAGTTGTATTAGAAGGAATTGGACTTCATACAGGAGAAAAAGTAACTTTAGAAATTTGTCCAGCACCAGAAAATCACGGTTATAAATTTCAACGTGTTGATTTAGAAGGTCAACCTATTATTAAGGCGGATGCAGATTTAGTAGTTGCGACTGATAGAGGTACTACATTAGAGCAAAATGGTGCAAAAGTTTACACAACTGAACATGTTTTAGCTGCATTGTATGGTATGCAAGTGGATAACGCTTTGATTAAAGTGAATGCACCTGAAATTCCAATTATGGATGGTAGTTCTTTACCATTTGTTAATGCAATTGAAAAAGTAGGTTACGTTGATCAAGAGGCGGATAGAGAATATTATGTTTTAACTGAAAATGTTCCATTTGAAGATCTAGAAAAAGGAACTGAAATTTTAGCTGTGCCTTATGATGATTATAGATTAACTGTAATGGTTGATTATAAATCACCTGTTTTAGGAACGCAACATGCTAGTATTTATTCTATTAGCGAATTTAAACAAGAAATTGCTAAATGTAGAACTTTTGTGTTCTTAAGAGAATTAGAGTTTTTAGCTTCCAATAATTTAATTAAAGGAGGTGATTTAGATAATGCAATTGTACTTGTTGAAAGAACGGATGTTAGTCAAGAAGAATTAGATAGATTGGCTAAATTATTAGGAAAAGAAGAATTAAAAATATCATTGGATGGTATCGGTGTTTTAAATAGTACTAAACTTCAATTTGAAAACGAACCAGCTCGTCATAAATTATTAGATATTGTAGGTGATTTAGCATTGATTGGTAAACCAATTAAAGCTCATATTTTGGCTGCAAGACCAGGACATGCAGGAAATGTGAAATTTGCGAAGGTATTAAAAGATCATTTTAAGCAACAAGAGAAAGCAGGAAGAAAGTTTGATTTAGAAAAAGAGCCTGTTTACAATATCAATGATATTGAAAAAATGTTGCCTCATAGATATCCTTTTTTATTAGTTGATAAGATTTTAGAGATTCATGAAGAATCAATTATCGGAATCAAAAATATTACAATGAATGAACCTCAGTTTACGGGTCATTTCCCTGGTAATCCAGTCTTTCCAGGTGTCTTGCAAATTGAAGCAATGGCGCAAGTAGGAGGTATTTTTGCATTAAGTAAAGTAGATACTCCAGAAGATTATTCAACTTACTTTTTGAAAATTGATAATGTGAAATTCAAGCAAAAAATCATCCCTGGTGATACAATTGTATTTGAATTAAAATTAATGTCGCCAATTAGAAGAGGATTGGTGAACATGGCAGGAAGTGGATATGTTAATGGAAAACTTGTGGTAGAAGCAGAAATGTTAGCTCAAGTTGTGAAAGATAAAGCGTAATATGATTAATAATTTAGCTTCTGTTTCTTCGAATGCTACAATTGGAGAAAATGTTGAAATAGGTCCTTTTACGACCATTTACGATGATGTTGTAATCGGAAAAGGTTCGAAAATACATTCAAATGTTTCAATTTATCCAGGTACTAGAATTGGGGAGAATTGTGAGATTTTTCCAGGTGCTGTCATCGGAGTTGTACCTCAAGATTTAAAATTTGATGGGGAATATACAACTGTTGAAATAGGGAACAATACAACGATTCGTGAACATGTTACGATTCATAGAGGTACAAAAGATAAATTTGCTACTCGAATAGGTAATAATTGTTTGTTGATGACCTACGTGCACGTAGCACATGATTGTCAAATTGGAAACAATGTAATTTTAGCTAGTTATGTTGGTTTATCAGGTCATGTTACAATTGATGATTTCGCAATTCTTGAAGGTACAGTGGTAGCACAACAATTTGTTCACGTTGGTGCACATACATTTATTGGTGGTGCTTCATTGATTCGTAAAGATGTTCCTCCTTTTATTAAAGCTGCTAGAGAACCTTTAACATACGCAGGTGTAAATTCTGTAGGAATTAGAAGAAGAGGATTTACAGACGAACAAGTTCGTGAAATAGAAGA
>CALPVI020000117.1 GCA_943326975.2 Actinomyces viscosus
TATTATAAGATTTGAATTTTTTGATGGGTATTATCTGTTTCCAACATCTGTTTTATTAATCGAATTTTTAACTTCTATTATAGCATTGGTTGGTGCACGTTTTGTTATTAAGTTAGCTTATCTTGAGTCAATTAAGATAAAAAATAGCGACGAGCGTGTTTTGATTTATGGAGCAGGAATTTCGGGTTTAATTACGAAAAGAACAATAGAGAAAGATCAGCGAATTTCTTACCAAGTAATTGGTTTTGTGGATGATAGCAAAAAATTGAGTGGTAGTAGATTAGAGGGTTTATCTATTTATCATAGTTCTAAATTAGCAACTTTAATTAAAGATGAAGGAGTAACGCAATTAATTATTGCGATTCAACATCCAAATGAAGAAAATAGAAAAAAAATTATTGAAGTTTGTTTAGCGCTCAACGTTTCTGTACAACAAGTTCCAAATCCAAAAAGTTGGATAAATGGGGAGTTTTCTACAAAGCAAATTGGTAAAGTGAAAATTGAAGATTTATTAGGTAGAAAGCCAATCGTCTTAGATGAGGTGAAAATTTCTAATGAATTAAATGATAAGGTCATATTAGTTACAGGTGCAGCAGGATCAATTGGAAGCGGAATGGTCTTGCAAATCGCCAAATATCAACCGAAATTATTGGTATTATTAGATCAGGCTGAATCACCTTTATATGATTTACAAATTCAATTGAATGCTCAATTTCCTGAATTGAAATTCGATGTTGTAATTGGAGATATTCGAAATTTTGAAAGAATGGAGCGGATGTTTGATTTCTTTCAGCCCGAATATGTTTTCCATGCAGCTGCCTACAAGCATGTTCCATTAATGGAAAATAATCCTTCAGAAGCAATACTTACAAATGTAAAAGGAACAAAAAACTTAGTGGATTTATCCATGAAAGTAAACGTGAGTAAGTTTGTAATGATTTCAACGGATAAAGCAGTGAATCCTACTAACGTAATGGGTGCTTCGAAGCGTATAGCTGAAATGTATGCGCAAGCAGCAAATGCAAAAGGAGTTACTCGATTTATAACAACTCGTTTTGGTAATGTATTAGGCTCAAACGGTTCAGTTATTCCATTGTTTCAGCGTCAAATTGAACAAGGCGGACCATTAACAATTACCGATAAACGCATAACTCGTTTTTTCATGACAATACCTGAAGCTTGTCAATTAGTTTTAGAAGCGGGTGCAATGGGTGAAGGAGGTGAGATTTTTGTTTTCGATATGGGTGAATCAGTAAAAATCATTGATTTGGCACGTAAAATGCTTCAGCTAAATGGGTTGGAAGAAGGGAAAGATATCGAAATTAAATTTACTGGTTTGCGTCCAGGGGAAAAGCTTTACGAAGAATTATTAGCAAAAGAAGAAAATACTTTGCCAACTCACCATCCTCAAATATTAAAAGCAAAAACTAGGGTAGAAGAGGAAGAAAAAATTCAGGAAATAGATGCATTGATTGATTTGTTTGAAGGTCAAGTAAATAATGAGATTGTTGCAAAAATGAAAGAAATTGTTCCTGAATATATAAGTAACAATTCAGAATATGAATTATTAGATAAGAGATGATTTCACCAGTTAAAATACAAGTTCGTTTCTCAGATTTAGATATTATGGGTCACGTAAATAATTCAGTTTATTTGTCTTATTTTGAATATGCGCGTGTAGCATATTTTGATCAATTATTAGGTGAAAAATGGAATTGGAATTCTTATGGTATGCTTCTAAAGAAAAATGAAGTAGTTTACCATAAATCTATTTTATTGCATGATGAACCCTTAATTACAATTTACACATCTCATATAGGAACAAAAAGTTTTGTTTTTGATTACGAAATAACTGTGAAGGGTGAGTTGTATTCAACAGGAAGTTCATTGATGATTTGTTATGATTCAGTAAAAAATGAAACAATTGCGATTCCAGAAAAATTGAAATCGGCTTTAGAAACACTAAAAAGGAACGAAATTTGATTTCGACTTATTAAATCTAGTGAATATGAATACAAAATATATTTTATTACTCCTTCAGTTTTTTGTTGGAGTATTCCTATATCCTGTTATTGCTCAGGGTATAGGTGTAAAAACAGCTGCACCATGTAATCAAAAATCAATTGATCGTAAGAAAAATGCACGTTACGCTGAATGGGAGTGTGGTAAATTGGCTGGAGCAGTAGATTGTAATGAGAAATTAGATTATGAAGAGAGTAACAACATGTTTACTTCGGGTATAGATAATTTACCTTTTACAGGTGTTTGTGAAACATGTCACAACAATGGTTTAATTGAGCATCGAATCAAATTTGTGAACGGAAAAGAAGATGGTAGAGATACAACTTTTTATGAATCAGGTTGCACACAAGTATTACGTGAACATGTAGAAGGATTAAGACAAGGAAAATGGATTTACTATTTTGATACAGTAGGAAGTCCTATCGAATGGGAAATGAATTATTTTATGGGAAATAAGCATGGTCGCCAGATATTTTTTACTCAAAAAGGAGATACAATTTTATTAGAAAATTATATTCATGGTAAACTTGATGGAGTAAAGAAAACGTATTATTCTAAATCTAGAATAGAAAAGATTGTTTATTATACACAAGGTATAATGAATGGATCTTTTAAATCTTATTCTTACAAAGGAAAATTATTACAAGAATCTAACTATGTAATGGGTAGGAAAGATGGAGAATTCAAATACTATTATGACGATGGCGTATTACTTAAAATTGAACATTGGAAATTAGATGTAAAAGACGGGGAATTTAAAGTTTTCTTTTATGAAGGCAATTTACAAACACTTGAAAACTTCAAGAAAGGCAAGAAAGAAGGATGGTTTGAAGAGTATTATCCTACTCAAAAAGTAAAAAGTAGGATTTTATATAAAAAAGAAATAATCATTGAAGAGCATCGTTTTGATGAAAAAGGGAGAGAAGTTTATACATTTGTATTAGAAAAAGGACGCAAGAAGAAAAAAGCAGAAGATGACGCTGCACCTGGCTCTGATGTGAAATAATAACTGAATTAAATAAACGTAAAAGATTTTTTTGTTACATTTGAAAAAAAAAGTATTATGTCTGATAAATTCTTTGAAGAATCAACGGCTGCAGTAGGGACTTTATATACAATTATTGTATTAGGTATATTAGCTGCTATTATGATTTGGGGATAATTCTCCATAATAAATCAGTAAGAAATTAATCCTGTTCAAAAGAGCAGGATTTTTTTTAGATTTAATTTTAATTGTTTTTTAAGTATGTCTATCAATTCTATTTTTGCTTGGATCATCAAAAAGCGAATTCATCAAATAGATTTGTTTCGTAAATATCCTCAAGAAGTTCAAACCGAATTATTTGAAAAATTAATAGTAGAAGCTTCAGAAACTGAATGGGGTAAAAAGCATAACTATAAAAACATAGCAACTTATTCAGATTTTTGTTCTAATGTTCCGCTTCAAGATTATGAAACTTTAAAGCCAAGCATACAAAGGCTGATGAGTGGGGAACAAAATATTTTATGGCCAACCGACATTAAATGGTTTGCAAAATCATCTGGCACGACATCTGATAGAAGTAAAATGATTCCTGTGTCAAAAGAAGCGTTAGAAGGTTGTCATCATAAAGGAGGGAAAGATTTACTAGCGCTTTATTACAATCATCATCCAGAAGCTAAATTATACAAAGGAAAGCATCTGATTGTTGGAGGAAGTGTAGAGGTTAATTCAGTTTCAGAATCTTCATTTTCAGGAGATTTATCTGCAATAATAGTTAAGAGTTTACCTTGGTGGGTAGAACGAAGAAGAACACCTTCACGTCAAATTGCTATGATGCATGAATGGGAGGAGAAAATCGAAAAAATGGCATATAGTACATTAAAGGAAGATGTTTGTATTATTGCAGGGGTTCCAAGTTGGACAATGGTTTTGTTAAAACGTGTATTAGATATTTCTGGTAAAAAAAACTTAAAAGAGGTCTGGCCTAATTTAGTTTTATACATGCATGGAGGTGTAAGTTTTGAGCCTTATAAAGAACAATTTAAGCAATTGATTCCTGATCCAAACATGAATTATGTTGAAACATATAATGCATCAGAAGGTTTTTTTGGTATACAAGATCAATTACATTCTACAGATTTACTTTTGATGTTGGATTATGGTGTTTACTACGAATTTATTCCGATGGATTCCTTTGAAGGGATCAATTCAAAAAAGGTAATTAATCTTTCTGAAGTAGAAGTTGGTAAGAATTATGCGTTGGTTATTTCAACAAATGCAGGATTGTGGCGTTATATAATTGGGGATACAATTAAATTTACATCTATTTCTCCTTTTCGATTTGTAATTTCAGGAAGAACGAAAAGTTATATCAATACTTTTGGAGAAGAATTGATAGTTGAGAATACTGATAAAGCAATTGCTGAGGCATGTAAAGTGACGGGTTCTAAATTGAAAGAATATACAGCTTGTCCAATTTTCATGACTGAAAATCAGAAAGGTGGACATGAGTGGTTGATTGAGTTAGAGAATAATGCGATCGATAAAGAGCTATTTATTCAAACATTGGATACGGTTTTGAGGTCAATTAACTCGGATTATGATGCAAAAAGGTATCAAAATATGATTTTAGATGTTCCTAAAATTCATTTTATGAAAAAAGGGACTTTTGAAAATTGGTTGAAGTCAAAAAATAAATTGGGAGGACAAAATAAAATTCCTCGCTTAATGAATGATCGATTTCTAGTAGAAGAAATTTGTACCTTAGGATCATGAAACAACTTTTTTTCATTCTATTAGTATTTGGATCTTTTCAACTTTCTGCGCAAGGAGAAACAGAATGGAAAGAAGACAAGTCTATTCCATGTGACTCAAATTCTGTTTGGGGGGTTGATGTTTTGGGTAATGTTTATATATCTACAAAAGACTTGGTCCAAAAGTATGATTCTGTTGCTGTTTTAAAATTTTCTCAAAGTCAGAAATCATTGGGTAGAATTTCGTCTATACAGCCAATAAACACGATGAAAGTAATTGCCTTTTCTGAAGAACAGCAAATAGTATGTTTTTTTGATAACACCCTAACTCAAAGTGAAGATTGTATAGAATTGTCTACTAATTTTATACAAAATGCTACGATAGTAGTCACTTCTGCTCAACCGAATAAAATTTGGGTTTATGATCAATTGAATTCGAAACTCTATTTGCTTTCTATAGGGGAAACGAGTCAACAACAGGAAATCGATAATTTACGAGGAATATTAAATTCCAGTCAGTTTTCCCAATTGATAGAAAGAAATAATCAACTACTCTTACTGAATCAGAACAAAGGAGTCTATGTAATGGATATGTATGGTTCTTTAATTGAGTCAATAGAAATGGCTAATTTATTAAAGGTAGATGCTGATGCAATTAATTATTATTTCATAACTAAAGACAAATTAATTATTCAACATAAGAAATCAAACCAACAAATAACACTTTCATTACCCGCTGACAATGTAATTGATTTTATCAAAAGAGGAAGCTACTTTTACTTCAAAACAAACGATAAAATAAAAAAATACACACTTATTTTTAAATAATTTATTGCTCGTTACGTCATTTTTTGTAATTTAGAATCCCTGTTTAAACATTTTAAACAAGTTCAAAATTTATATACTATGCATATCGCTATCGCTGGAAATATTGGATCTGGAAAAACAACGCTAACAAACTTGTTAGCAAAGCATTATGGTTGGGAAGCACATTTAGAAGATGTGGAGCAAAACCCCTATTTGAATGATTTCTATGAAGATATGCAACGTTGGTCATTCAATCTTCAGATTTATTATTTAAATAGTAGATTTACACAAATCCAAGAAATTAAAGAGACAGAGAAAAACGTCATTCAAGATCGTACGATTTATGAAGATGCATTTATTTTTGCGCCGAATTTACATTCAATGGGTTTGATGACAACAAGAGATTTTGAAAATTATTTTTCATTGTTTAACTTGATGGATTCATTTGTTTCATCTCCAGATTTATTGATTTATTTGAGAGCTAGTGTTCCAACATTGGTTAATCATATTCAGCAAAGAGGAAGAGATTACGAAGAATCAATTCGTTTGGATTATTTAAAAAGATTGAATGAGAGATACGAAGCATGGATTTCAACTTACGATAAAGGTAA
>CALPVI020000118.1 GCA_943326975.2 Actinomyces viscosus
CGAATTACGCAAGTTCCAACACGTTGGATCGATCAAGGAGCAAGTTCAGCAATTCGTTTAGCTGAAACACCTAATCGATATGAAGCAGGTATTTTAGAGGTTGCATTAAAAACATTTTTTGCCGATAAAACTAATTGGCAACGCATGTTAAAAAATGAAGTGGATGATTCAATTGATTTGGTGGAAGAAAAATGGAATCTTCACGATCAATTACCTGAAGATTTAATTCAATTTTTCTCTGAAAATGATGAAGTAATTGATATTAATTACCCTGTTTTAACTTATCCAACAAAAGTGAAAAGCTTAAGTTTTGATAAAACACCTACCATCGAAGGGAAACTAGTAGGCATAAAAGGTCAATATCTAATTTTTGAAGATGGAAGTGTTTTGAATATTAGAAAGCATACTTCTTATTTTTTGGAGGTGACTTTTTAACGAATAGTTTATACAACTAATCAATTGATTTTAATAATACTTTATTTAAAATTGATTATTAAAAATAATATTTAACATTTTCTTTATCACTTCAAAACTATAATGCTCTTTTATATCCATTAGGACTAAACATTTATCTAATTCATCTATTGATTCAAAATATTGAATTAAATCATCTATTTCACTTTCGGATTTAAAATAATAAAATCGATCATCAAAACAAATTACATCATAATATATGATTGATAAAACTGTAGATTTAAATAACCATTGATAGTAATCATTGTGATTTTCTCTATTATCAATTTGAGGTTCTTCAAAATGCTTTTTTAAAATGTGTTTTTTTATAATTTCATTAATCCAATTACACTTTTCATACTCCTCATTTTCTTCATAAAATTTAAGTAATGCATTCATTTGATCGCTTTGACTAAAATACAATTGATTCATATTTGGATTATTATGAAATATTAAAATTGATAAATAAAATACCATTCTTTCAGATGCTGAAAAATAATCAAATTCGTTTTTACTTAAATTACTCATGACCTTTGTTTAATTAATCTCTTTATAACTTTTATTTTTTGTGTTATTCAATTTGCTCAAAGGCCTTTTGAATAACAAACTTAGATTTAGGATTGTTTGTAAGGTAAGGGAGTATAACGTTTTGAAAAGAAAAAAACTGTCTTAAATCTTTTCTAAGATTATCATCTGATTTAAAAAACTTCCAGACAGTTAGTTTTTTGTTTTCTTCTAAAAAAATCACAACGCAACCAGAACTACATGAAAATGTTTCGATTACATCAATGTAACTTTTAAACGTTTTTGTTTGAGAAAAAACCCTTTTTTTGTAAGAAACATTTTGATCATTAATTAATCTCACTTCTTCAGAAATCAATCTAATGATTTTAGAGCTTTCTTCAATTGTACGGAAAATTGACATATATATTAGTTTTAACAGTTACAAATGGACAGTCCTTCCCTAGTCTAATTAAAAATGATTTTAATTAGAAAATGTTGTTTATTAAAAATTGTCTACTTAAAAAAAAGACAATAGAATTTTTAGAATCTAAAAAAATAGATTTTAATAAACATTAAAATAAAGTATATGGATTTGTTTACGATTTCATAATTATAAATCTAAAAAATTACACTGAAAGAAAAAAATGATTTTAGGATGTTTTTGAAAAAATATTTAAAAATTATAGAAAAAAGTCAATCTAGAAAGTGATCTTTAAAAACTACATAAAGTCTAAACTCTATAAATCTCAACTTTTTTCTACCTTTGCAAAATGGGAAAAGACAAACTAAGCAAATTTGCAGCAATTAAAGAATATCCTCATGTATTCGAGCACAATGAAGAAGAAACATTAGCCTTAAAAGGAAACTGGAGAAAAGATTTCTTTAAAAATGACAATCCAATTGTGTTAGAATTAGGTTGTGGAAAAGGCGAATATTCTGTTGGTTTAGCAAAACATTTCCCAAATAAAAATTTCATTGGTTGCGACATAAAAGGCAATCGTATTTATATCGGAGCTAAAGATTCACTAGAACAAGAAATGTCAAATGTTGCTTTTCTAAGAACAAGAATCGATTATATCACCGATTATTTTTCAGAAGGAGAAATCGACGAAATTTGGCTTACATTTTCAGATCCTCAACCTAAAAAACCAAGAAAAAGATTAAGTTCTCCTCTATTCATCGATCGTTACAGACAAATTTTAAAAAAAGGAGGGATTGTTCATATGAAAACTGATTCAAACATACTGTTCGAGTATACAGAAGAAGAAATCAAAGAAAAATATGAATTGATTGAATCTACATGGGATTTATATGGAGATATCACTGCTGATTTAGATCCGTTAACGAGAGAAATTTTCCATATCAAAACACATTACGAACAATTATTTACATCAAGAGGAAGTGTAATTAAGTATTGTAAGTTTAAGATAAATTAACACCGATTATCTCAACTTTTCATGGCGTTTATCTAAATAAAAAATGTTATTTTCGTACATCTCAATATTTTGATAATGTCGAATAAAATAACAACTCTTTTAAAAATACAATACCCTATAATTCAAGCGGGTATGATTTGGTGCTCAGGTTGGGAATTAGCCGCAGCTGTTTCTAATGCTGGTGGATTAGGAATTATTGGTTCTGGTTCAATGTATCCTGAAATATTAGAAGAGCATATTATAAAATGTAAAGCAGCGACAAACAAACCATTTGGAGTTAATCTCCCAATGCTTTACCCTGACATCGACAAGCATATTGAAACAATTATCAAACATAAAGTTCCAGTTGTTTTTACTTCTGCAGGTAATCCGAAAACATGGACATCTAAATTAAAAGGACAGGGAATAACTGTAGTTCACGTAGTTTCAAGTGTGAAATTTGCTAAAAAAGCGGAAGAAGCAGGAGTTGATGCAATTGTTGCTGAAGGATTTGAAGCTGGTGGACATAATGGAAGAGATGAAACAACAACACTTTGCTTAATTCCAAAAGTGGCTCAAGAGATTAAAATCCCTTTAATAGCTGCAGGTGGAATCGGAACAGGAAAGGCGTTATTAGCTGTTTTGAATTTAGGTGCTGATGCTGCTCAAATTGGAACACGCTTTATCGCTTCACAAGAATCCAGTGCCCATGAAAACTTCAAAAACATTGTTGTAAATGCAAATGAAGGTGACACACAATTGACCTTAAAAGAACTTACTCCTGTCCGTTTAGTGAAAAACGAATTCTACAAACAAATAGAAAAAGCATATGAAAACAATGCTTCTACAGAAGAAATCACCGAATTGTTAGGGCGTGGTCGAGCTAAAAAAGGAATGTTTGAAGGTGATTTAGTTGAAGGAGAATTGGAAATTGGACAAGTTGCTAGTTTGGTTACTGAAATACAACCTGCAGCTGAAATTGTCCAAGAAATAATAAATGAATACAAAATCGCATTAAGCGAACAAAATACTGATAAATACAATTTTTAATGATTGAATTTGAACGATTTAAATTAAAGAATGGATTAACTGTTCTTTTCCACAAAGATATTACTACTCCGATGGTAGTAATCAACACACTATATGATGTTGGAGCAAGAGATGAATCTGAAGAAAAAACTGGTTTTGCTCATTTATTCGAACATTTAATGTTTGGAGGATCAGTTAATATCCCTGATTTTGACATGCCTTTACAAAACGCAGGTGGTGAAAGCAATGCATTCACATCCAATGATATAACTAATTATTACGATGTACTTCCTGCGCACAACATAGAAACCGGACTTTGGTTAGAAAGTGACCGAATGTTATCCTTGGCTTTTACCCCTAAAAGTTTAGAAGTTCAACGTAATGTTGTGATAGAAGAATTCAAACAACGTTATTTAAATCAACCATACGGCGATGTTTGGTTGGAGTTAAGACCTTTAGCATATCATAAACACCCTTATAAATGGGCTACTATTGGAAAAGAAATCAGCCATATTGAAAATGCAACAATGGAAGATGTAAAAGATTTTTTCCATAAACATTACAATCCAAGTAATGCTATACTTTGCATAGCTGGAAATTTTGAATTAGAAACAATTAAAAATTTGGTTGAAAAATGGTATGGAGATATTCCAGCTGGAAAAAAACCGGCAAGAATACTTCCATTAGAACCAAAACAAAAAGAGTTTAGAGAAAAAATCATTGAACGTAATGTACCCTCTGATGCTTTTTATTATGCATTTAAAATGCCAGAAAGAAGAGATCCTGCTTATTATATCGCCGATGTTCTTTCTGATGCTTTGGGGAGAGAAAAATCTTCCCGATTATATATTTCGATCAAAAAAGAAAAACAAATTGCTAGTTCAATATCTGCTTATATTACTGGTTCTTTAGATGATGGTTTATTGATTATTTCGGGGAAATTAAATCCTGGTAAAACTTTCGAAGAAGTAGATAGCGCGATTTGGGAAGTATTGAATGATGTAAAAACAAATGCAATCTCTAAAGAAGAATTAGCAAAATTATTAATCAAAATTCGAACTGAAAAAGAATTCCAAGAACAAGGTTTATTGAATCGTGCGATGAATCTTTGTACGTTTGAATTATTAGGTGATGCAAATGGAATAAATGAAGAAGCTCAAATTTATCAATCCATTGAGCCAAAACACTTACAGAAAATTGCAAAAGAAATTTTACTTCCTACAAATTGTACTTTATTAAAAGTTAAAGCCATTTCAAATGCTGAATAGAACTGAACAACCTACTTTACAATCAATTCATCATGTTGATTTTGTAAAACCTCAAATATTTGACATTACCTCAAATGTGAAGTTATATTTCATGAAAGAGGTGAATAATGAAACAGCACGTTTTGATTTGTATTTTGATGCTGGAACTACAAGAGGAGAAAAAGGAATCCCCTCTTTTGTAAGTAGCTTATTACTTTCTGGAACACAAGAAAAATCTTCAATACAAATCCACAATCAAATTGATGCTTTAGGTGGATTTATGGAAAGTGGAATAGCTTTCGAAGCTTCTGTGATTTCAATGTTTTGTCTTCGCGAAAATATTTTACCATTACTTCATGTTTTAGTGGATGGTATTGATAAAGTTGCATTTTTCGAAAGCGAAATAGATGAATTAATTCAAGATAAAAAACAAGCGTATTTACTAAATCTTGAAAAAGTTAGTTTTTTAGCTCAAAAAGCATTTCAGCAACGTCTATTTCATACTTCTGATACTTATTCAAGAGTTGCTGATTTAAGTTATTATGAAAACATTAACTCTTCTGATTTAAGACGTTTTTATAATGATCATTACTTAAATGGCCTTTTTAAAATCGTGGTTGTTGGAAACCTAGAACAAGACGCAATTGATGAAATCATTGATACGGTTGGGAAATGGGCTAAGCCTGAAACAAGAACTTTTGAAAATTCTATTCAAAATCTTCCAGGACAAACACATATTGAAAAAGAAGGAGCCGTTCAAACTGCAATTCGATTAGGGAAAATATTATTCAATAAAACACACGAAGACTATAATGACTTCATGGTATTAAATACAATTTTAGGAGATTACTTCGGAAGTAGATTAATGTCAAATATCAGAGAAGACAAAGGTTATACCTATGGCATTGGTTCAATGGTTGCAGAATACAACCAATTTGGTTATTTCATGATTGCAACAGAAGTAGCTACGCAATACAAAGACGCTACACTTACTGAAATTCAAAATGAAATTAATCGATTACAAACAGAATTCGTTTCAGATGAAGAATTAGAGTTAGTTCGTAATTATTTACTTGGGCAACTTTTAAAAAGTGCAGATGGACCTTATTCTATGATGGATTTATATATCGGTGCTCAAATTCATGGTTTTGAATTTGAATTTTATAATAAAGCGATAAAAGATTTATATGCAATTACACCGAAAAGAATTCAAGAATTAGCTATAAAATATCTCGTTTGGGATGAAATGACTATTGTAACTGCTGGATAAGCAAATCAAATTCGTATATTTAATGCAACTAATGATAGAATAATTCGTTAAATATTTACAGACTTTACATCATTTTGAAAATATGATTAAATTAATTTATATACTTTTTTTTCTTTTATTCATCTCACTTCCAGTTAATGCAGCTCAAATTATTGGAGGTGACTTGACATGGAAATGTCTTGGATCAGGTGAATATGTATTTCAATTAATTTATTATAGAGATTGTAATGCTACGGATTTAAATCCATCTCC
>CALPVI020000119.1 GCA_943326975.2 Actinomyces viscosus
AAAGCGATACCTTATGTGGTAAAACCTGAAAATGTTACACCTGGTATGCCAACTTGGTATGCTTCAACTTACTATGATGGTAACTCTTATGCTAGCATTTTAGTTAAAACAAGAGAAGGTAGACCAATTTATATCAAAGGAAATAAAGATTTTGGATTCACTAAAGGTGCATCTAATCCTCAAATTGTTGCATCTGTTTTAGGTTTATATGAAGGAGCAAGACTTCAAAGACCAACAATAAATGGTGCATCTAAAGATTGGAAATCAGTTGATGATAAAATCGTTTCTGATTTAAATGCTATCAAATCTAAGAAAGGTAAAGTTGTTTTAGTTTCTAATACAATTATAAGCCCTACAACAAATCAAGTTGTTAATGCTTTAGCAACTTCACTTGGAAATACTGAAGTTGGTGGACCATTCGAACATATTCAATATGATGCTGTTTCCTATTCAGGAATTCGTCAGGCTAATTTAGCTACGTTTGGATCTGCTATTATTCCTGATTATGATTTTTCAAAAGCAAAAACTATTGTTAGTATTGGAGCTGATTTCTTAGGTTCTTGGTTGTTGTCTAATGAATATCAAGCTCAGTATGGTATAACTAGAAATCCTGACAATAAATGGATGTCTAAACATTTTCAATTTGAAAGTGTGATGTCTATTTCAGGTTCAAATGCTGATTACAGAGGTATGATTAAACCTTCTGAGCAAGCAAATGTACTTTCTTATATTTTAAAAGCTTTTGGAGTTAATACTGGTGTTTCATCAGATTTAACTAAAGAAGTTAAAGTAATTGCTGATAACGCAATTCAATCATTAAAATCTACAAAATCTGAATCTATTGTTGTTTGTGGTTCTAACAATAAAGCAGTTCAAATTTTAGTAAATAAATTAAATAGTAAATTAGGAGCTTATACAACTACGATAAACTTAAATAACCCTGTTAATTTATTCAAATCAGAAGATGATAAAATGAATAAATTTGTTGCAGATGTTATCGCAGGTAAAGGTCCAGATGCAGTATTTTTCTTAGGTACAAATCCAGTTTATACCTTATCAAATGGTAAAGAATTTGGGGAAGCTTTAGCTAAAATTAAACTTACTGTATCATTTGCTTCTCATGCAGATGAAACAGCTGTTAAATCCTCTATTGTTGCTCCTGATCATCATGCATTAGAGTCTTGGAATGATTTTAATCCTAAAGCTAATCATTTTGCAATTGCACAACCTACAATTCGTCCATTATTTGATACTGCTTCAGCAACTGAATCTTTATTAGTTTGGACTGGTTTAGCAAAAAGAGGAGGTAAGGATTCTAAAGTTGTATACAACGAAATTCAAAAGACTTGGGAAAAATCAACTTTCCCAACTCAAACTAAATATACTAGCTTTACAAACTATTGGAATTTTGCAATTCATAATAGCTGTGTTGAGTTAGCTTTAGCTGCACCTTCAGATGTACCTTTTATTGAAACAGCTTTAACTGGTTTAGCGAGTCAAATCACTAAGGCTTCTGGTTTAGAGGTTGTTTTATACCAAAAAGCTGCAATAGGTATTGGTGGTCAAGCAAACAATCCTTGGTTACAAGAAATGCCAGATCCAATATCTAAAGTAACTTGGGATAACTACATTACAATGAATCCAACTGAAATGGAAAAAGGTGGTTATGTGACTACTTTTGACCAAGAAAATGGATTAAATGTTGCAACAGTAACTGTTTCAGGTAAGAAAATAACATTACCAGTTTATCCTTCTCCAGGTCAAGCTATCGGTACAGTTGGTATCGCTTTAGGTTATGGAAGAGGAGAAAATGGAGAAAATATTGGTAAGTCTGCATTCCAAACAAAAGAATATGGAGGACATGCAACTGAAAATGGTAAATTAGTAGCAATTGGAAAAAACGCTTTTGCTTTTAGTAATGTTTCTAATGGATCATTTACATATGATGCTGTTGGAACAATTTCAAAAGAAGCAGGTTTATACCCAATAGCTGCAACTCAAATTCACCATACTGTAATGGCACGTCATTCAATTGTACGTGAAACTACGTTAGATATTTACAACTCAAAAGATAGAACACGTTTCAATCCTAAACATACATTATCAGTAATGAATGAAAAGGGTGAACACGTTTCTATGGATGTGAAAGATGCAAACTTATGGGATGAGCATCCTGTAGAAAATATCGGACACAGATGGGGTATGGCAATTGATTTATCTTCTTGTATTGGATGTGGTACATGTATGATTGCTTGTCAGTCAGAAAATAATGTTCCAGTAGTTGGTAAAGATGAAATCAGAAGAGGTCGTGAAATGCATTGGATCAGAATAGATAGATACTATGCATCTAACGAAGAAGCTGCTCCTGGTACTCGTAAATCTGAAGATATAGATTTTCATAGTGCAGAGATACCAGCTGAAAATCCAAAGGTTATTCATATGCCTATGATGTGTCACCACTGTAACCACGCTCCATGTGAGACTGTGTGTCCAGTTGCTGCTACAAACCATAGTAATGAAGGATTAAATCAAATGGCTTACAATAGATGTATTGGTACAAGATACTGTGCTAATAACTGTCCTTATAAAGTACGTCGTTTCAATTGGTTTAATTACCCATCATATAAAAAATTCACTGAAGTTAACCCTGCTCAAGATGATTTAGGACGTATGGTTTTAAATCCAGATGTAACAGTTCGTACTCGTGGGGTAATGGAGAAATGTTCTTTCTGTGTTCAACGTATTCAAGCAGGTAAGTTAGAAGCTAAGAAAGAAGGAAGACCTGTAGTGGATGGAGATGTTACTACTGCATGTACAGATGCTTGTCCAACTAATGCCATCACTGTTGGTGACTGGAATGACATTCATTCAAATGTTCGTAAAAGTACAACTGATGATAGAGCATACCAAGCACTTGAAGAGGTTGGTGTTAAACCAAACGTTTGGTACAAAGTGAAAGTAAGAAATGAAAAAAATGATTTGTTAGCTAAATTGCAAGTTTCTACAGAAGAGCATGCATCTGCAAATCACGGAGAAAAAAAGAGTCATCATTAATTTGAACTAATATAATTGTCATGCATAAAGAAGCTGCAATTCGAGAACCCCTCATACTAGGTCATAAGACCTATCACGACATCACGGAAGATGTTTGTAGACCAATTGAGGACAAAGCACCAAGAATGTGGTATATACTATTTGGTATAGCCTTAATTATTGGATTGTATGGAGTAGGATGTATTCTATACTTATTGGGCACTGGTATTGGTGTCTGGGGATTAAACAAAACTATTGGATGGGCGTGGGATATCACTAACTTCGTTTGGTGGGTAGGTATTGGTCACGCTGGTACATTAATCTCAGCGGTATTATTATTGTTCCGTCAAAAATGGAGAATGGCGATTAACCGTTCTGCTGAGGCAATGACAATTTTCGCCGTATTTATGGCAGGAACTTTCCCTTTAATTCACATGGGACGTCTTTGGGTAGGTTATTGGACTATGCCATTACCAAATCATTTTGGTTCTTTATGGGTAAACTTCAACTCTCCATTACTTTGGGACGTTTTTGCGATTTCTACTTATTTATCAGTAGGTTTAGTGTTTTGGTATATTGGTTTGATACCTGATTTCGCTACAATCCGTGATAGAGCTAAAAGACCAGTTCCTAAAAGAATGTATTCTTTACTAGCTTTTGGTTGGTCAGGTAGAGCTAAACATTGGAATCGTTTTGAATTGGTATCATTGGTTTTAGCTGGTTTAGCTACTCCTCTTGTATTCTCAGTTCACTCGATTGTATCGTTTGACTTTGCTACATCAGTTATACCTGGATGGCATACTACTATTTTCCCTCCATACTTCGTTGCAGGTGCTGTATTCTCTGGTTTTGCTATGGTTCAAACATTGATGTTGGTAATGAGAAAAGCTATGAATTTAGAAGCTTATATTCATACACGTCACGTTGAATACATGAATATTGTAATCATGGTAACAGGTTCTATCGTTGGTGTTGCTTATTTAACAGAGTTATTTGTATCTTGGTATTCAGGTGTTGAATATGAACAATATGCATTTTTAAATAGAGCAACAGGACCATACTGGTGGGCTTATTGGTCAATGATGACTTGTAACGTAATTTCTCCTCAGTTAATGTGGATTCGTAGATTAAGAAGAAGTTTGTTATTTACTTTTATTATTTCTATTGTTGTAAACATAGGTATGTGGTTTGAGCGTTATGTAATTATCGTTACTTCTATTCATAGAGATTATTTACCATCTTCTTGGAGTATGCATTTCCCAAGTCATATTGACTTAGGTGTGTATGTAGGTACAATCGGTTTATTCTTTGTTTTCTTCTTATTATTTGCTAGATTCTTCCCAGTATTAGCATTAAATGAGGTTAAAACAATTTTAAAATCTTCAGGAGAATCATATAAGAATGCTCCTGATCATCATGCACATGATTCTCATGATCATGGAAATGCAGATGAACATAATTCAAATTCTAACATTCAATAAACGGAGACATGGCAGAGAAAGTTATTTATGCAATGTATGACGATGACGATGTACTTAAAGATGGTGCAAAGTTATTAGTCGCTAAAGGAGTGAAAGTATCAGATGTTTTTTCACCTTTTCCAATACATGGAATTGATCCGATTATTGGAGTTAAAAATACTCGTTTAGGTATTATGGCATTTATTTATGGTTTAACAGGTACTTTATTGGCAACATTAGGTATGCGTTATATCATGATTTTAGATTGGCCAATGAATATTGGTGGTAAACCAAATTTTTCTTATCTTGACAATATATTGGCGTTTGTTCCTGTAACATTCGAGTTTACGGTTTTGTGTGCTGCTCATGGTATGGCCATTACTTATTTATTAAGAAATAAAACATTACCGGGTATGCCAGCTCAAAATCCAGATCCAAGAACAACGGATGATAAGTTTGTAATTGAGTTAAAGTTATCTGAGAATTCTCAATTTTCAGAAGATGAATTAAACTCTTTGTTGAAACAAACAGGAATAATAGAAATAGATCAAAAAGAAATTAATTAATTTGCCATTACCATCGAAAGATGTTGTGTCTGACAAAGTAAACTGATAGAGACAGATGAAAATTAAATTTAAGGCAATAGCAAGTTTAGCAATAGTTGCAGCGTCTACATTAATTTTAGGTTCGTGTACAGCTGATGCTGATAGCGCAGGTTTAGAGTACATGCCTGATATGTATCGTTCGCCTGCTATTGAACCATATGTAGATTATGGTGAAATTAGAGGTAGAGAAAATAATGAAGTTAAGTTGAAGCAATCTGCTTTAACTCCTCCTCATAATACAATACCTTATTATGGAAAAGATTCAGCTACTGTAGCTTTATTATTACCATATCATAGAAAAGCTAGTCTACCTTTTCGTGAAACGCATGGTATGTATGGTGTTGAATTAACATCGAATGATGATTATACTGCAGCTGCAGTAGATTTAAACCCTTTAAAATTAACTGCTGAGAATTCAGAAGATATTTTTAAAAAGGGGAAAGAATTATTTGCTGCAAATTGTAAACATTGTCATGGTGAGGCAGGTGATGGTAATGGACCAATGGTAGCGAGTGGTGCTTATGCAGGTGTTCCTAATTATAAAAACTTGACTATTACAGAAGGTCAGATGTTTTATTCAATTTATTATGGACGAAATGCTATGGGTGCTCATTCATCTATTTTAAATAAGAAAGAGATTTGGACGTTAGTTCACTATGTGAAAAAATTCCAAAATGCTGATTATGGTAAGTTTGATGCATCAGGTGCTAGTGTTGCTACTGCTCAACCTGCAACTGATTCTTTAACAGTAAAAAAATAACAATTAGACAATTATAGAGATGGAATTCAAAGTATCAATTAAAGCGAAACGTTTAACTATGATTTTAATGATTGTAGGTGTTTTGTTTACGTCAATTGGAATAATTTCTAATATCGGCGATCATCATTTAGTTCAAAGAATAATGTCTAATGGATTAATTAATGGTTTCTTTTTCTTTGCTATTGGATTAGGAGCATTGTTTTTCTTAGCATTACAATACGCTACTGAAACAGGTTGGTATGCTTCTGTTAAAAGAGTAATCGAAGCTGTTGCAGGATTTTTACCATATGGTATGGG
>CALPVI020000120.1 GCA_943326975.2 Actinomyces viscosus
ACTTGGTGAATAATACCAGCTCCTGGTTTCCAAAAACCAATACCATATTTATTAGAAATAGAAGATAAGAAGTTAAAAACTTCATTATTTTGATTGATAGAATCTTGTAAATCTTTTGTAGCACCTACTTTCGCTTGAATCAAGTGATCCGCATGAACCGTAGACGGAACGGCTACTTTTTTCTTACCAGCTTGCATAAACTGTAACAATGCCATCTGAGCAGTTGCATCTTGCATAGCTACTCTATCTGGAGCGAAATCTACATAAGAAACTCCTCTTCCGAAAGCCTCATTTGCATTTCCTTCCCACAAGTGAGCGTAAAGAATTTTCTCAGAAAGCGTTAATGGTTTCCCTACTACTTTTCTTGCAGCTTCAATTCTGCTTGGAAAATTAGCATAAACCTTTTTTATCATATCTAAATCGAATACCATAAAATGTGTTGTTTAAGATCCTATAATTAATAAGTGGCGAATTTAAACAATTTATAAAAATCTACACTAACTATTTTAAATAAATTAACTGCATTTGTAAGAAAATAAACAAATACCATTTGTTATGTAAAATTTTAAATTAATTTAGATGTTAGGATACCATAATACTATATAATCAATAACCTTTTTATAATTCAAAAGAGAAAAAACACCACTTATTTGTTCATTCTATTCATATTTTATATATCTTTGTGACCTTATATTAATTTTTAATAAACAAAAGTTATGAGTTTTTACGAAACTGTTTTCATCTTGACTCCCGTTTTGTCTGAAGATCAGACAAAGGAAGCAGTAGCTAAATTCGAAGGCGAAATAAGCTCTTTGGGTGGTAAAGTTAGGCACACTGAAAATTGGGGATTACGTAAGTTAGCGTATCCAATCCAAAAAAAATCTACAGGATTCTATTTCTTAGTAGAGTTTGAAGCTGCAGGAAATGTTGTTTCAGATTTAGAGATTGCATTTAAACGTGATGAGCGTGTTATGCGTTTCTTAACTGTAAAAATGGAAAAAGATCATTTAGCTTATTCTGAGAAAAGAAGAGCGAAAATGGGTGAAAAAAAATCAGTTTCAGCTGAGGCTTAATTATTAACACTAAAAAAAGAGAATCATGTCACAAAACGACGTTCGCTATTTGACTCCAATTAACATTGAGATCAGAAAAGAAAAATATTGCCGTTTCAAAAAAAGCGGAATTAAATTTATCGACTATAAAGATGGTAACTTCTTATTGAAGTTAGTTAATGAACAAGGTAAAATTTTACCTCGTCGTTTAACTGGTACTTCTGCTAAATACCAAAAGAAAGTAGGTCAAGCAATTAAACGTGCTCGTCACATCGCAATTCTTCCTTACGTAGGAGATATGTTGAAATAAGTCGATTTTTTAACTCAATAATATTATTCAAAATGCAAGTAATTCTTAAAAAGAACGTAGATAAACTTGGTTATAAAGACGATGTTGTAACAGTTAAACCTGGATACGGACGTAATTTCTTAATTCCTCAAGGATATGCTGATTTAGCTACAGCATCTGCGTTAAAAGCACACACAGAAGTTATTAAACAACGCTCTCACAAAGAAAGCAAAGTTTTAGCTGAAGCAGAAGCAATCGCTGCTAAATTGGTTGAAGTAACATTAACTATCGGTACTAAAGCTGGTGAAAATGGTAAAATATTTGGATCTGTAAATACAGTTCAATTATCTGAAGCATTGAAAGCAGTTGGATTTGATATCGATCGTAAAGCGTTGAAAATTAAAAACGAACCAATTAAAGAAGTTGGATCATACGAAGCTGAAGCAAATCTTCACAAAGGTGTGAAACCTACATTCAAATTTGAAGTAGTTGGAGAATAATTTCCCCACTAATTATATTAAAAGCTCATTGAAATTCAATGAGCTTTTTTTTTGAATAAAAACACCTAAATAAGCTCTACAACCTATATAAAACCTAACAAACATCAAAATTAAACGAACCTTTTCAACAAAACATTACTTTTTTCAACATTTTTAAAAAATATTTTTAGAAAACTATTGCAAATGCTAGATATTGCTATATATTTGCTATGATATTAATAAATACAAACATCTATTAAAAACCAAACTATGAACAAAGCAGAATTAATCGATGCTATCGCAGCAGAATCAGGATTATCTAAAGTTGATGCGAAAAAAGCATTAGACGGATTTGTAGCAGCTACTGCAAACGCATTAAACGCAGGTGAAAAAATCTCTTTAGTAGGATTTGGATCTTTCTCTGTATCTAACCGTGCAGCTAGAACAGGACGTAACCCTCAAACTGGTAAAGAAATCAATATCGCTTCTAAAAACGTTGTACGTTTCAAAGCTGGTGCTGAACTTTCTGCAAAAGTTAACTAATAGTTAATTTAAAAGAAATTTAAGGGAATCTTAGGATTCCCTTTTTTTATGTGTTATAATCTCTCTTTCTTAAGACATGAATACAGAAGAAAAAATATTAGCCGAATTTTATGAAATCATTTCTGAAAGTAAAAAAGAAATGTTTGATAGAATTGCTTCCGAAAGAACAAAACACTTTACTGTAGTGATGGAAAATATTTATCAAGAGCACAATGCAAGTGCCGTACTTCGATCTTGTGACTGTTTTGGGATACAAGAACTTCACGTAATAGAAAAAGACAACCAGTACAAAGTGCAACGAGACATTGCTTTAGGCGCTGGTAGATGGGTAGATATGTTCAATTATGACAAAGGTGAATCTCCTACAAATGATTGCATTACAAAACTTAAAAACAAAGGTTATAAAATAATCGCAACTACTCCTCATACAAATGATGTTACAATCAACGAATTTGACTTAACCCAACCATTTGCTTTAGTTTTCGGAACTGAACGCAGAGGAATATCTGAAGAAATAAAAGAAATGGCTGATGAGTTTGTTAAAATACCGATGTATGGTTTTACAGAAAGTTTTAATATTTCTGTATCAGCAGCAATTTCACTAAATGTTGTGCGAGAAAGATTGGAAAAAAGTAATTTAAATTGGAAACTTTCATCCGAAGAACAAATTGCCTTAAAAATTAAATGGAGCAAAAAAATATTAAAAGCTGGTGTTGAATTGGAAAAATTATTCAGAGAAAAACACACTATAAATGTTTAAAAGAAAACTCTCTTGAATCGAATACCTCATCAAATAAATGAGGATAATATTTTTTCATTTCAGTATTCATCAATTCAATTGGAACATCGGAAAATTCTCCATAAAGATGTAAATATTCCATAAATCGATTACCTTGATCAAACTCTTGAAACATTGAATCAACTTCTCCATTCCAATCTAAAGGAGTGACTCCTGAAATTTTACAAATTCGTTTATCAAAAGCGGGAGTACATTTTACCCATTTATCATCTATAAACATTTCAGTGTATCCATGAAAAACAATCTCTGGACGTCTTAATAGAGAAACTAATTTTTCAACGCCGATGTGATTTGTCACAATTGCATAACCTAAACGAGATGGAATTCCAAATTTTCTAGCTAGAGCAGCTAACAACAATGCTTTCTCTACACACCAAGAACGTTTCTTAGGTATTATGTTACTTGCCTTCAATCCTTCAAAAGTCAAATCCAAATGATAAGGATCGTACAAATATCCATCCCTTACTTTTAAATATAATTCAACTGCTAATTCTTTCTTTACTATATCTTTCGGAATAGAATTATTATATATATCAAAATTTGAATGATTAAAATTCAAAAATGATGTTTCTTTTAAAAATTCTTCCATTTTCAAATTTAATTTATGAATTTATTTGAAGTAGATCTATAATAGCTTCTGGAGTCTGTTGATCACGATTTAGAATAAAATTTGATTGTTCGTAAAATGGTTTACGGTTTTTCATTACTTCAACAATATAAGACTCTAATTCCTCTGCTGACTTCCCATCAACTAATGGTCTTTTTTCTTTCGCTTGTAACAATCTATTCACCAATTCTTTTTCAGATCTTTCTAGGTAAAAAGTAGTACCTAATTTATTAAGAATAAATATATTATCATAAAAACAAGGCATCCCTCCTCCCGTTGATAAAACAAAAGATTCTGGAAAATTATAATTCTGAATAAAATCATTTTCCAATTTTCTAAACGAATCCTCACCTTTTGTTTCAAAAATTTGTTGAACAGAAGAATGAACTAATTCTTCAATAGCAGTATCTGAATCGATAAAAGGTATAGCCAATTTATTTGCAAGTTTTTTACCAAGTGTTGTTTTTCCACTTGCCATAAAACCGATTAAAACTATCCGATTAGCCATTTGATTTTTTCAAATCTTCCGTTTGATTTTTAACTGCTTTCCACAAGAAATAAATTCCGATCAAAATAAATGGTATACTTAATAGTTGACCTGTATTCAAGAACAATGTATCATCTCTTTCTGTTTGGCCTAACTTTACGAACTCTACAAGAAAACGTGCGATAAATAAAAGCGTTAAGAAAAGACCAAATATGAAACCAGGTTTTCTCCACATTTCTTTTTTCCAATATAAGAATACTAAAACAACAAAAATGAAAACATAACAAATTGCCTCATACAACTGTGCAGGGTGTCTCACGGGAATTTGATCCCATGAACAATCAAATGGTGGATTACAATCATTTCTCATGAATCGAAATCCCCAAGGAACTGTGGTTACATCACCCACAATTTCTCCATTTACTAAATTCCCTAGACGAATAAACGCAGCACCAATAGTTATTGGGGCAGCCATTCTATCTAAAATCCATAAAATAGGAGTTTTTGTCACTTTTTTAGAAAACAACCATAAAGCAATAAAAATTGCAATCGCTGCACCATGACTCGCTAAACCACCTTCCCATACTTTAAATATATTAACTGGATTTGAAAAGTATCCATTTTCTCCTTCAAAATACGGTCCGTAAAACAAGACATGACCTAATCTCGCTCCGATAATAGTTGCGAGCACCATATACATGACCAATTTATCCAAAACAGCCTCTGATATACCCTCTTTTTTAAATATCTTTCTAATTACATAAAAACCGATAATTAAACCTGATACAAACAATAATCCATACCAGTTTGGTGTTCTCCAACCTTCAATTATTTCAGGACTTGCATTCCAATTAATAAATAAATTCACTCTTTTTAATTTTAAAATTATTTTAACTGATTCGATTGAAAAGGAAGTTTCTCTGATCGTCCTTTTTTGAAAATCTTATTGCTTATTTCTTTCCCTTTTCTTAATTCTTTTTGAACTTCTACTGGTAACTGAATTACATCTAAACAATCCTTTGAACAGCAGTTTTTCATTTTTTCTTTACAACTTTCACATTGTATAAAAAGCAAATGACAAGCTTCATTGACACAATTTGTATGCGTATCAGCAGGTGCTCCACATTGATGACAAACCGCAACGATATCATCCGTTATTCTCTCACCTCTTCGCTCATCAAACACAAAATTTTTTCCAATAAATTTATTTTCTAAACCCTCATCTTTACAATCATTTGCATATTTGATTATACCTCCTTCAAGTTGATGAACATTCTTAAATCCTCTATGTTTAAACCAAGCAGATGCTTTTTCACAACGAATACCACCTGTACAATACATTACAATGTTTTTATCTTCATTGCCTTTTAATATTGAATCTTCTATGATAGGTAACGACTCTCGAAAAGTATCGACATCAGGTAAAATCGCACCTTTAAAGTGACCAACTTCTGATTCATAATGGTTTCTAAAATCTACCAAAATCGTATCAGGTTTGTCTATTAAGTCGTTAAATTCCTTTGCTTTTAAATGAATACCTTTATTCGTAACATCAAATGTTTCATCATTCAATCCGTCTGCAAGTATTTTGTGACGAACTTTAATTTTAAGTTTTAAAAAGGGAAATTCAGCCTCTGACTCATCCACAGCTATATTCAAACGGATCCCGTTTAAAAAATCATATGCATACAATTCATCTCTAAACTGATTAACAAATTTAGATGGGACAGCAATTTGTGCATTTATTCCTTCATGTGCTACATAGGTTCTACCTACCACATCTAATTTAGACCAATTCTCATATAATTGATTTCTAAACAATTGAGGGTTTTCTATCTTAGCATATTGATAAAATGACATGGTAACAAACTCATA
>CALPVI020000121.1 GCA_943326975.2 Actinomyces viscosus
ATTAAAACTTTTGTAATATCCCAGTCAGTAGCTAATCCTACGGCTAAAAAAGGTATTAAAAAACATAATATAGTTAAAAGAATCATTTCATCACTCATACCTTTGTTAGGCCCTTTTTTTTGAATTACACTCTCTTTACTTCTGAATTGATTTAAGTTATTTTTAATCACTGATTTTGAAACAATAAAAGAATCGTGATTTTTCACTTCTTTGATTTTTATGGTTTTATTCGATTCAAATAATGCCTCAGAATTAATTAGAGAAGAAACGTTATTATTTACAATTTCTTTTTCTTCCGTTTTTGAAATTTCAGTAGCTACAAAACTTTCAGATTGCAACACTAATTGATCTGTTACTTTATACGTGTCATTTTTCACACTTACAATCTCTTCATTTGATGCGTCTAAATGATTTTTTTTCAAACTCACTTGAAAACCTTTATTATAGACTCTGCTTTGAACAGAACATGAAGAAATTAGAAAAGAAGCTATACAAGCTGAAAACGAAATTTTAATTATCTTTTTTATCATATTTTTATAAATTTAATTGAATTAATTTTGTAAAATAAACTCTATAATTGGAAGTGAATTTAAATATAATTTTATGATTATAATTTAAATTCACCATCTATTTGATAAACATCCCCATCCTCAACAACTACTACATTTTCAAAAATTGTTTTAGCTTCATTTTCATGCTCTTTTCCATTTTCAAAACGAGCACTTAAATGTCCTAGCAATAATTTCCCCACATTTGCCTTTAATGCTATTTTAGCAGCATCTTTAGCTGTTGAATGATAAGTTGCTTTTGCGCGATTTCTATCTTTTTCTAAAAAAGTAGCCTCATGATATAAAAATGAAACATTTTCAATTTTTGAAATCACGCTTTCGTAATACATAGTATCAGAACAATAAGCATATGAATAAACTGGTTTAGGTGGTAAAGTATATTTTTCAAAGGAATATGTCTTTCCTGTTTCATTATCTATTACATCCTCTCCTCTCTTAAAAAAAGGAATCAATGCTAATGAAAGTTTATCTTCTTTAAATAAATCGCCTTTTAGAATTCTTTCTTTTTGCTTTTCTTTTATCACAAAACCATTTGTTGGAATCCTATGCTTCAAAGGAAATGTATGAATCTCAATTAATTTATCTTCAAACAAACAACCTGAAGACTTACCATCTAAAACTGTAAATTCTATACTGAAATCTAATCTTGCACCACCAATTTCTAACTGACTTCTGATGATTTGCTCTAAACCTTCTGGACCATATACTTTAACACCTTGGTTACGTCCAAGCAAATGCATTGTACTTAATAATCCAACTAAACCAAAATAATGATCTCCGTGAAGATGTGAAATTAATATATGTGTTAATTTTTGGAATTTGAGACCATATTTTCTGATTTGCATCTGCGTACCCTCTCCACAATCAATTAAAATATGCCTATCATTACAAATGACATATTGAGAAGTAGGATTTCTTGAAAAAGTTGGTAAAGCCGCGCCTGAACCTAAGATTGTAACGGTAAAACTCAATTCTCTATCACTTTTAAAGCTTCAGCTTCGTTTTCTGCAATTATTAAAACTTTATCTAATTGAGAAATTTGTATCATTTTAAAAACGCTTGGATGCAGACCGCACAATACAAATTTACCATTCGTATCTTTACACAATCTATTTCCAATTAAAACTGAACTTAATCCTGAGGAATCACAGTATTTAGTTTTTGACAAATCCAATACAATATTATTCACTCCATTCTTATTCAAAATAATCAATTCACTTTTCAATTCCAATGAATTAGCTGCATTTAGTTTTTCAACATTGCTTTTAATCACTGCATGAAATTTATTTTGTATTGTTTGAAAGCTCATTAAATAGTGTTGTTGTTTGTTCAAATGTAATAAAAATTTTATTGACGTTCAATTTTTGAAGCTAATAAATAAATAACAGCCATCCTAACCGCTACTCCATTCTCAACTTGCTGTAAAATAACTGATTGTTTTGAATCAGCTACATCACTTGTTATTTCCACTCCTCTATTAATTGGTCCTGGATGCATCACAACTATCTTCTTGTCTAAAGAATCTAATATTTCTTTCGTTAATCCAAACTGCATTGAATACTCTCTCAATGAAGGGAAATATTTAATATCTTGCCTTTCCAACTGAATTCGTAACATATTTGCAACATCACACCATTCTAATGCAACTCTCAAATTATGTTCTACTTTCACTCCTAACTCATGAATATATTTAGGAATCAAAGTTGTAGGGCCGCATACCATTACTTCAGCCCCTAGCTTTTGCAAACAATATATATTAGAAAGCGCAACTCTTGAATGGAGAATATCACCAACAATGACAACTTTTTTACCTTCAACACTGCCTAACTGTTCACGAATTGTAAAAGCATCTAATAATGCTTGTGTAGGATGCTCATGCGTACCATCTCCTGCATTCACCACTTTAGCATTCACTCTTTCAGAAAGAAATTTTGCTGCTCCTGGATTAGGGTGACGCATTACAACCATATCCACTTTCATCGATAAAATATTATTTACTGTATCGATTAAAGTTTCACCTTTTTTAACAGAACTACTTGATGCACTAAAATTTACAACATCTGCAGAAAGTCTTTTTTCAGCAATTTCGAATGACAATCTCGTTCTAGTTGAATTTTCAAAAAACAAATTTGCAATAGTAATATCTCGTAATGAAGGAACTTTTTTAATCGGTCGATTAATCACCTCCTTAAAGCTATCAGCTGTTTTGAAAATTAATTCTATATCTTGACGAGTAAGGTCTTTTATACCCGTTAAATGCTCTACACTTAAATTATCCATTTGCTTCTGGTGTGTACAAAACTATTTTGTCTTCTCCTTCTATTTCTTTCCATTCAACTGATACTCGTTCTGAGACTAATGTATCAACTGCTTTCCCTACATAATCTGCTTGAATAGGTAAATCACGTCTAAATCTTCTATCAATCAAAGTCAATAATTCAACTTTCTTTGGTCTACCAAAAGCTAATAACGCATCTAAACCTGAACGGATCGTTCTACCTGTATACAAAACATCATCAACCAAAACAACATTTTTGTTTTCAATTACGAAATCAATATTTGTTACACTTGGTATGATTGGACGTTCTCTTCTTCTAAAATCATCGCGGTAAAATGTTATGTCTAAATTTCCACAAACTACCTCTTTGCCAAGTATTGCTTCTAATTGAGATTTTAAACGAGCAACTACATTTACACCTCTTGGCTGTAAACCAATTAGTACTGTATTAGAGAAATCGTTGTGAGTTTCAATGAGTTGATAGCAAAGCCTATTGAGGGTCAGTTCAAAATGTTTTGTGTTGAGAATGACTTGCTTTTCCATTACAACAAAGATAATAGGAAAACGAAATTTTAAAACACTTTTAAAGAAAAATCTTTTTGATTTTTTTCAACTACAGTTTAGATGAATTTTAGAACCGCTAAATCAATAATATTTACTCTTTAAATGATTTTACAAAATATTGAAAATTAATCTTTTATATTTGATTCATAGTAGTGACGAAAACTTTTGTAGTAGGAAGTTTTCATTTTTTTGGTTTTAGTTTACTATTTACGAGTGATTTATTTTCTCTCGTAAATAGTTTTTTTTAATAGTTAAAGCAAGATATAAATTAACCTCCTTTTTTCTTCGTTTGAGTATATCCATCTTTGATTAATAAATCAAAAATCTTTTCTTTAAAATTACCTTGAATTAATATTTCACCATCTTTAGCTGTACCTCCAACACCACACTTGCTCTTCAAAGATTTGCCTAATTCTTTCAAATCTGTATCATCTCCGATAAACCCTTCAATCATAGTAACTTCTTTACCTGCACGCTGCTTTTTGTCTATCGAAACATATAATTTTTGTTGATTATTTGGAAGCGTTTCTTGCACCTCATCGTCTTCAGATTGATATTCAAAATTAGGATTGGTTGAATAAACAATGTTAACTCTATCTTTTTGTTTTTTTGCCATTACAAACTATTTATGGTTACCCAAAATTAAGATTTTTAAAGCAATCATAAAAATAGGTATAGAAATAATAAAAAAGAATTTAGAGTTTAGGGCATTTTTTACAATGAACACCTTTCTTTTTATATTTTTTACAACATTCTTTCTTTTTGGAACACGAACAATTGGAACAATTTTTAACTGTTTCAATCAACACTTCACTAGAAAGAATGTTTTTTAATTGCATTGCTATTTAGAATTAATCTAAACAAAGTTACAGTTTTTTTTGAAATGAAAACAAAAAAAATATTTTTTACACTTTATTTATAAGAACTTCTAAAGAAAGAAATGAATAATTAGAATCAATTGTATCCACCTTGTAATTCAAAAGGTTATCTGATTTCATTTTCATAATAATAAACCCTAAACCAGCTCCGTTTTTCTCAGAAAAAACGTTTTCTGACAATTCTTTTAGATAATATATTTTTAAATTTTCGTTGGATAAGGAATTTATATAATCAATTTTATTTCGAATTAACTCTACATCTTTATTTAAAATAATATTTCCAAAGTTAACCTTATAAATTAATTCATTCTTAGCAATTAATAAAAAAGCAATTTGCCGTTCAAACAAATCTTTCGCTGCATGTTTTCTAACATTTTGAAGCCCTTCAATAAGTATTGAAAACATCCTTTTTTTAGTTTGTTTAAAATCCCCTAATGAAGTCATCAATGTTTCATTCCCTTCAACCAAACTATTAACAAGATCCTGAGAGAAAACACCAAAATGAGATACATTTATCTTAAAACCTTCAGCCAAATATTCATTACTAAAATATTTGAAGTTTGAATAAACATTCTCTGCAATTGGATTATCTTTAACTTCTAACATTTGTTCATTTATTTAACAGTACCTTGAATTGAAAACGATAAACTTTGAAAAAAATTGCTCCTACAATAATTTTTAGCGAAGAACATTTACACTTCCTACTAACAATTTTGACTCATCAAATTGGTCTAATTTAAAATTTAATCTCCAAGTATAAGTACCTTCTTTTACTTTAAAACCTTTATAATAGCCATCCCATCCCAATTGAGCATCTTTAGAATCATAAACCAATTCACCCCACCTATCAAAAATTGAAAAATGATATGATTCTAGATCAATACCCGAAGTTAGAACAGGCTTAAACACTTGATTATCTTTATCATTGTTTGGTGTAAAAGAATTTGGAACAAAATAAATCAATTGCTCCAACATTACAATCGAATAAGTTACGGAATCAATACATCCTAAACTTGATTTTACCGCCAATGTCACTTCAAAACTATTTTGCTGAATATCATGAAAAATATGTATCGGTTGAAATTCGATAGAGCTATCACCATCTCCAAAATTCCAATTATAAGAAACTCCATTTTTTGAAGTATTTATAAAAGTTATCGATTCTCCATATTCAGGATTAGTAGGATTCCAATAAAAATCGGCTAATGGTGGTATACTACTTTGAAACAAAAAAGGACTTGATTTTGTAGAACAACCAAATTTATCTTTCACCTCCAAAATATAGGAGCTATCTTTTATATTAAACAGTGACGATGAATTTGAAATAACTCCATTCCAATAATAAGTAAAGGGTACCTCTCCATTTATAACTAAGCCTGTAATACTTCCACTGTTCGTACATGTTGGATCCACCTTAATCATATTAACATCATCTATATCAGGACCTTGCTCATTTTGAATTGTAATAAATAAAGAATCTTTACAACCCGCATTATCAACTACTCTTAAAGAATGAAGTCCCGATTTTAAACCATTTATATTTAAAGTGTTCATTTGAGATATTTTATCCCACTCATATGTAAAATTTGGAGTTCCTCCATCTATAGTTAAACCAGTAATTGATGCATCAGATTTATCACAATGCTCATTTAATAACTGCATCGTTAAAATATTAATTTTAGGCGCGTTTTTTTGTTTTATCGTAACTGATAAAGTATCATTGCAACCTTGATTATCCGTAACGGCTAAATAATACGTACCTGTATCCAAACTATTAATATCCAATGTATTTTTTAAATTACTCCAAATAAATGTTGGTGTTATTCCTCCA
>CALPVI020000122.1 GCA_943326975.2 Actinomyces viscosus
GACAATGAATGGAAAGAACATTTAAGAGAAATGGATGACTTGCGTTCTGCAGTTAATAATGCTCAGTATGAACAAAAAGATCCTTTATTGGTATATAAATTAGAATCGTTTGAATTATTTAAAAGCATGATGGCTCGATTAAATTCAGAAACTACTGAATTCTTAATTAAAGTTGACATACCAGTTGAACAAGAAATCGAGAGTACAAATAAACAAATCACTCACGAAAATCATTATCAAAAAGCACAGATTAACTCTGGTGTTTCTAATACAAGTACTACAAAAGCACCTCAATTTCAAGGTAGTGAAGGTTACGATCAAGCAATGTTAAACTCTCAACAAACAATTGAGAAACAGCAGCCAGTAACAGTTGAGCCAAAAATTGGTAGAAACGATGCTTGTCCATGTGGAAGTGGAAAGAAATTCAAGCAATGTCACGGTAAATAATATTATAATACATAAAGCAGTATAAAAAAAGCCTTTTTAATTAATTTAAAAAGGCTTTTTTCTTTGAGATTCTTTAATTTTATTATTTGTCTTCGTTATCAGTAAATTTATATCCTACACCTTTAACGGTTTTGATATAATTATCACCTAATTTCTCTCTTAATTTTCGGACATGAACATCTATTGTTCTATCTCCTACTACAATATCCGACCCCCATACATTTTCAAGAATTACATCTCTTTCAAAAACTGAGTAAGGACGAGAAGCTAAAAGTGCTAACAATTCAAATTCTTTTCGAGGTAGGTGAATTGTTTCACCATTTTTTTCAACGATATATTTTTCTCTATTTATAATTAATTCTCCAGTTTTAGGAACGACAACATTTTCAATTTTACCTTTTCTTCTTAATAAAGCATTTATTCTACTCACTAATACCTTCGGCTTAATTGGCTTTGCTACGTAATCATCAGCTCCTGCATTTAATCCAGCAATCTGACTATAATCCTCATTTCTTGCTGTTAATAGACAGACTAATAATTGATTAAACTTAATATCTGCACGAATTGCTTCACAAACTTCAATTCCATCCATTCCTGGCATCATAACATCAAGAATTACAAGATCAGGATTAATACTTTTAATTTTTTGTAATCCCTCCTCTCCATTTGAAGCTACATCAATTTTAAAACCCTCTTTTTCTAAATTATACTTCAGAATATCTCTGATATCATCTTCGTCATCAATAATCAATATTGAAACCATATTTTCCCTACAAATTAAACATATTGTTAATATTAAACAAATCTACTGAAATAATAGTTAGTCAACAAACAAATAGTATTGACTAAATTCATTTAACAAACAAAATTAAATAACAAGTTAACTATATAGAATAGATAGAATATGATGTTAAATTACTGAAAAATACTTAGTTCAAAAAAATGAAAAAAATTATTTCCATTTTTAACTATAAAATCATTGAAAATTATAATGATTTTACTAATTTTGTAATAGTAGTAGTAGGTTAGGTTGATTAGTTATAAGAGTTTTGGACTCCCGTCCAAAACTCTTATTTTTTTTATACCATATTGTTATTTAATAGTTAATTTTACATAGAAAACATAAATTTTATTTTTAACTTTTATACTTTTCTATTTTTATTAGAAAATAAATTTCAATGGATATCAAAATACTATTAGCAGAAGATGATTCAAGTTTAGGTTTTATGATTTCAGATCAATTAAAATCAGATGGTTATGATGTTAGATTATGTGTTGATGGTTCAGAAGCATATAAAAAATTTAACGACGAACAATTCCACTTATGTATTTTTGATGTAATGATGCCTAAAAAAGATGGTTTTTCATTGGCAAAGGATATTCGAAAAATCAATTCCGAAATACCTATCCTGTTTTTATCAGCAAAATCAATGATTGAAGATAAAGTAGAAGGCTTTAAATCCGGAGGAGATGATTATTTAACCAAACCTTTTGGTGTTGAAGAACTACAATTAAGAGTAAAAGCGCTTTTAAAAAGAGTTAATATACAAGTTGAAACATCAACTGAAGAATTAATTTGTAAACTTGGTTCTTATACTTTTGACACCGAAAATTATATTTTGAAAAGCAACACCTTTTTAAAATCATTAACAAAAAAAGAAGCACAAATTCTTAAGATTCTTATTAAATTTAAAAACCAAGTTGTGCCTAGAGAAACAGTATTAAATGCTGTTTGGGGACAAGATGATTATTTTGTAGGAAGAAGTTTAGATGTGTTTATTACTAAACTTAGAAAATACTTTAACGAAGACGATTCTATTCAGATTTTAAATATTCATGGTGTAGGATTTAAATTGGAAATAACTGAAAAATAATGACTTATATTCTTCATATTGAATCAGCTACAAAAGTTTGTTCTGTAGCACTATCTAAAAATGGAAAACTTGTTTTACTAAAAGAATCAGAAGAAGATGGTTATTCTCATGGAGAAAATTTAACATTATTCATAGAAGAATTATTGCAAAAAGAAAATATTCAACCCAAAGAATTAAGTGCTATTTCTGTAGCTTCAGGACCAGGTTCATATACTGGCCTTAGGATTGGTGTATCAGCTGCAAAAGGTTTGTGTTATGCTTTAAACATCCCTTTAATTTCTATAGATGCGCTAACATCATTAAAAGAAATTGCTCAATTAAAACATTCAAATAGTAATTTATGTTCATTGATTGATGCAAGAAGAATGGAAGTATACTCTTCTATTTTTAGTACAAAAAATGAATTAATTAAAGCCATTTCAGCTGACATTTTAGATGAAAATTCGTACGCTGAATTTGAACCATTCATTTATTTTGGAGACGGAGCAGAGAAAGTTGAAGAAATTTGGAAAAACAGAAACTGCCAAGCTGATTTAGCAATAAAATCTTCTGCAATAGGACAAATAAGTATCGCTTACGAGAAATATCTGACAAAATCATTTGAAGATGTTGCTTATTTTGAACCTTATTACTTAAAGGATTTTATAGTAGGAGGACAAAAATAGTTATCTATTTAAAATTTAATTTACATCCGCACAAATTTCAGAAATTAAATCTCGCTTATCAAGAATGCTTTTTATAAATGCCGAACCTATAATTGCTCCATCACAATACTTGTAAACTTGTTCTACATCTTTTTTCGTTGAAATACCAAAACCCATCATAATTGGTACTTCTGAACAAAATGATTTTATTCTTAAATAATCTTTTTGAGAATCAAATTTTGAATCAACACCTCCTGTAATACTTGTTTTAGAAACTAAATAAACAAAACTCTTTTTACATTTAATTGCAATTTCTTTTACTCGTTCGTTAGAAACTTCTGGGGTAATCAAAAATGTAATAGGCATATCATATTTTTCAAACAATGATTGATAATATCGTTCATAAATTTCTAAACTCAAGTCTGGAATAATTACTGAACTTATATTCAAACTTTTACATTTTTCAAGGAAATTTTTCATTCCAAACTGAAGTATTGGATTGAGATAACCCATTAAAACTATCGGAACTTTTATTTGTAATTGCATCGATAAAAGTTGGTCAAAAAGCAATTGCAAATTCATACCATTTTTTAATGCAATTGCACTTGCCATTTGAATCACCTCACCATCAGCCATTGGATCAGAAAACGGAATCCCAACTTCAATGAAATCAACTCCCCTGGATTGTAATTCTAAAATTTGAGTCGTAGCGCTTTCAAGTTTAGGAAAACCAGCCGTTATAAAAATACTTAATTGTTTTTTATTTTTTTTAAATGGATTCATTTCTAATTATTTTGAGTAATACTATTTATAAATTTTATTTAGAAACTATTTGAAATTTAAATACGTTTCCATGTCTTTATCTCCCCTACCTGAAAGATTAATCACCACAACATCAGATTGTTTAAATTGAAGCTTATCCAATGCCGCTAAAGCATGAGCACTTTCTAAAGCAGGGATAATACCTTCTGTTCTTGCTAAACTTCTTGCTGCATTTAATGCTTCGTTATCCGTTATAGCTATAGTTTGTGTACGATTATTTTGAATCGTATATGCATGTAATGGGCCAATACCAGGGTAATCTAAACCTGCTGAAATAGAATAAGGTTCTATTACCTGTCCAAATTTATCTTGCATTAATAGTGTCAAGCTACCGTGTAAAACACCAGGAGAACCAACAAATGAAGTAGCAGCTGTATGTCCTGACTGAACACCTAATCCACTTGCTTCAACTGCAATTAATTCAACTTCTTTTTCTTCATAATATTCATAAAATGCTCCCGCAGCATTACTTCCACCTCCAACACATGCTATGATTTTTGTTGGATTACTTTTTCCTGTTTTTTCGATTAATTGTTTTTTTATTTCTTTCGAAATAATCGATTGAAATTCAGCCACTATCATTGGATATGGATGTGGCCCAACGACACTTCCAATTAAATAATATGCATTTGTATGGTTAATCCAATATCTAATTGCCTCATTTGTTGCATCTTTCAATGTTTTACTTCCTGAGGTAGCAGGAATAACTTCTGCACCTAAATATTTCATTCGTTGAACATTTGGAGACTGTCTTTTTATATCCTTCTCCCCCATAAAAACAATGCATTTCATATCCATTAACGCACAAACGGTTGCTGTAGCTACTCCATGTTGACCAGCTCCTGTTTCTGCAACAATCTCAGTTTTACCCATTTTTTTTGCCAACAACACCTGACCAATCGCATTATTTATTTTATGTGATCCGGTATGATTCAAATCTTCTCTTTTTAAATAAATTGAACAATCATGTTGATGTGATAATTTTTCAGAATAATACAATGGTGTCGGTCTTCCTACAAAGTTTTTTAACAAGGAAATATATTCATTTTGAAAATCTTGATTGTTTTTTAATTCAAGAAAACAAGCTTTTAATTCTTCAATATTCGCTCTTAATAATTCAGGAATAAATGCTCCTCCAAAATCTCCATAAAAACCTAATTCATCTGGTAAAATGTAATTTATTTTTTCGCTCATTGTTCATTTATTTCTTTAGTAAAACGTATTATTTCTTCAATATTTTTATTCATTGGTGAAATCTCAAATCCACTATTTAAATCTAATCCTATACATTTTGAGTGATTAAATTGTTTAATTTCTTTGATCATTTGTGATGAGATACCTCCACTCAAAAAAAAGTGTGTATTTCCTTGATATTTATTTAAAATTGTCCAATCATAAGTTCTTCCTGAACCTCCAAATTGATTTGATTTTGTATCAAAAACAAAATATTCAATCCAATTTTCATACTTTGAAATCGCTTTAAAATCAGTCGCCTCTTCAATACCGATCGCTTTCCATATTTTAACATGTGAAAATGAACTATTTTGAATTTTTGAATTTAATTCCTCCATGTATTCAATGGTTTCATTTCCATGTAATTGAATTACATCTAAATCATTATCTGAAATTTTTAAAATTAATTCCTCTAAATCTTCATCAACAAAAACGCCAACACGTCTTACGTATTTTGTCTTTTTCGCATCACTATTTAAGAACCTTGAGGATTTTTTATAAAATATAAAACCCACAAAATCAATTCTTTTTGATTGATCTAATTCAGAAATTTGATTTGCATCCCCTAATCCACAAACTTTAATCTTCATTTTCATTGAGTTAAAAGCAAACGATTTTCCAATACACCTAATGATTCACTTTTCAGAATCGATTCTCCAATTAAAGCCCCATTATATCCAATAGATTCTAACATCTCTAATTCTTGGATTGTTTTTATTCCTGATTCAGATATTATTAATTTATTTTTTGGTAAAAAATCAATTACTTCAATTGATGTTTGAATAGCGGTTGTCTGTAATTTTAAATTACGATTGTTTACCCCAATGATATCAACAAATTCATTGATTTTATTTAATTGTTGTTTTTCGTGAAATTCACAGATGACTTCCATTCCTAATTCTTGAGCCAAAATCGTAAAATGCAAAATCTCTTGCTCTGTTAAAGCTTCAGCGATTAATAATAGTACATCTGCTCCAATCGATTTAGCTTCTAAAATCTGAATTTCATCGATAATAAAGTCTTTCCTCAAAAC
>CALPVI020000123.1 GCA_943326975.2 Actinomyces viscosus
GGTGACCTATGGATCAATGAATTATTATTTAACCCATTGACTGGAGGTTCGGATTTTGTTGAAATATATAATTCTTCGAATAAAATCATTGATTTGAATACCTTGTCTTTTGCTAATTTTTCTAACGGAGCTATCAGTTCATTTACGCCTATTTCTACCCATTTTTTAGTTCGTCCTAAAGGGTATGCAGTCGTAACAAAAGACACAACTTTTTTGAAGAAGAATTATACATCAATAAATCCGAATTGTTTCATTCAAAATGATTTACCTGCTTATAACAACGATTCAAGTACCGTTATTTTAATCACGAATACATTTGTTTTAGATCAGGTTTCTTATTCAGAAAATTGGCATTTTAAATTGATTGAAGATGTAAAAGGAAAGTCATTGGAACGTATAAGTTGTAATTTATCTTCGAATGACTCTACGAATTGGCATACGGCTGCTGAAACTGTTGGATTTGCAACGCCAGGCATACAAAATTCTCAGGTTGCGAAAGGTCAATATGTAGGAGATTTTGAATTTGGGCATGCTGTTATTTCACCTGATAACGATGGAGTTGATGATGTATTAGAAATTCATTACCAACTTTCTACTTTAGATATGGTAGGTTCAGTTACGATTTTTGACGGACAAGGTCGAAAAGTGAGAAAATTAGTGAACAATCAATTACTTGCTTCAAAAGGTATTTTTATTTGGGATGGATTATCAGATGATGCTATAAAAGCCACAATTGGAAATTATATTGCTGTATTTGAAGTTTTTTCAATTGATGGAAAAACACAATTCGCAAAGAAAAAAGCATTTGTTGTGGCAGGGAAGTTGTAAAACTTCATTTTACTTCTAATAAAGGTGTGGTGTCCAAAAAGTATAAATACTGATTATATTTAAACCATATAAGTTATTTAAGAGCATATAAGCCAAGTATAAACAATAGTACAATTAATAAGATAATTTATGTTCTAATAATACCTTAAATGGTTCATAAAAAAAAAGGGCATCCTTTCGGACACCCTCTTTCTGTTAGTATAAGATTGTTTAATGTTGTACAATTATTTTTAATTGTTTTTTCTGATTTTCATTTTCAATTTCTACAAAATATACTCCAGTTTCTAATAATTTTGTATCAACCATAATTTCATTTGTTCCTGATACAATTGATTGTGGATGTAATGTTGTAATTAATTTTCCTTGAAGATCGTTAATTCGAATTGTTACTTCAGTTGTTTTTTCACTTACAAAACGAATAATTAATTTTTCATTTGTTGGATTTGGATAAGCTATTAACTCATTTAAAAGTACATTTTCTTTAATTCCAACATTTGTTATTGCCACACAATTTGTAGTTTCAGTACATCCATTTAATGTAACAATTGCAGCATAATTTCCATTTGTTTGTGCTACAAACGATTGACTTGTTTCATTTGCAATTAATTGATTTGTTGTACAATCTAACCATTTGTATGTTGCACCAGTTTCAGCTGCTTGAATTGTTGTTCCACTTGTAATAGTAGCTGAATTATTGATTGTTTTTAAAGTTAAAACTAATGTAGCAATACTATCACAACCTTCTTTCGTACTTAATTGTTTTGTGAATGTACCAGATTGGTTGTATGTAGTATTGTTCCAACTATATGGTGCATCATTTTCACAAATAGTTACAGTTTGTGATGAAGTTTTTGTTGGATTAATTTTCAAAATTAACGTTGCAATACTATCACAGCCATTTTTAGTAGTTAATTGTTTAGTAAATGTACCAGATTGGTTATAACTAGAGTTGTTCCAATTGTATGGCGCATCTTTTTGACAAATTGTAATATTTTCATTTGATGACTTTATAGGATTTACAGTTAATATAGCACTATTAGAAGTCTCTTTTATTCCTGTATTTCTACTTGCTATACATCTGTATTTTGCTCCATTTAATGAATTTGCAGGAGTAATGGTTAATTTATTAGTTTCAACGTTTGTGTATGAACTATTATTAACCAAATCTGTAAATAAACCATTGTTTTCTATTTGCCACTGGTATTTAGTTGCATGTTGTGCTGTAATTGATAACTCAACTGCAGTGTTTTCACAAGTTGTATAAGAGTTTAACGGTTGTTGCGTTATAACAGTTGCAGAATCTGCAGTAGATGGATTAAAATACGTTAAGATCTGTCCACCTTCAACTACTTCACCAGCTATTGTAAAATGTGCTTGGTCAACTATTAAGAACATTCCTTTTCCTAAAATTTCTTGTACATCAATTATACCTGATGACTCTTCATCTTGTGTCAAGTAATTTGCACCACCTGTAAGGAAACGACTATCATCTTGCGTACCAATTTGTGTAAGAACATCGGTTGTCGTATTGTATTCCCAAATTTTTCCAAGGTGCGCATTATTTCCAACATCTTCTAATAGAATTGCATGACCAGCGTTGTCAAAACCAATATTATCTATCATTTTTTGACCTTCTGTTCCATCCAATACAGCTGTAATTGTACCACCTAATTCAGGGTTATTGATATCTGTGAAGTGTAATTTCCATAATCTACTTGGAGCTGTAAATGAATTTGTTGTATTAAAATAGAAATCTTCTGGATGAGAAGGATCCCAAGCTCCATCTTCTGGTCTTAAGAAAGCGGTTACTCCTGCATTTACACTGTTCATTTGTAAAGTAAATCCATCTTTATTTTCTACATTACCTAGATTAGCTAATGTAAATGATGTGTTTGGATTAGGAATTGCTGCGCTATTTTCCATAGTTAATCCATTAACGCTAATACCATAAAGATTACCATTTGTTAAACCAGCTTTTTCAATATCGTTACCAGCATTTGTTTTTGTTCCAATATAAACATATACTTGACCTGGTGTCGCATCATCTGTTCCAATTACTACTGTTTTATCACCTGTAAATGGATTAGCAACCGCATTTTCGTATGAAAATTTACCTAAACGAGGTAATTCATATGTTGTTCCTGCTTCAGTTCCAGTTACAATATGAGCAAAAGCACGACCTTCATTACCTGTTTCCTCTCCATTCATGAATATTTTTTCTTGTGTTCCTAAACCAGTTTTAGGATTGTAGAAAGCATTTGTAGATGGTAAGTCAGCTGCACAAAAACGTCCAAAAGCGGTTAATGCTGAAGTATTAACAGAATTATATGTTGTATAAGCCGACCCATTCCATAATTTTACATTTTGAATTAAATCACTTCCACTTATAACAGATAGATTATTTTTATTGATGATCCATTTTGAAACGAATGCACCCTTTTGTCCATGAGCACGAGTAACGCCTGCAGTATTTCCAAATTCATGGTTTACTAAAAGTGTAAAAGTACCATTACCATTGTCAAAAGCTCCTAAACCATCAGGAGTACCAGCCATTTTATAATTACCAACGATATCACCAGCAGTTAAAATGGAAGTAAATTTTGCATTTGGAATAGTAGCCATCAAGTATGGAGATTCAGAACTTGAACTTGCAGTTAAACCATCGTTACCATTTCCGCTTACTGCAAATAAATACTGATATTCATTGTAATCATTGTTCCAAACTCGTAAGCTAGCAGATTTAGCTCCAACACTTGTTGGAATAAAATTCACTGTTATAGTAGAAGAAGCACTTGGCGCAATTACTATAGGGAATGTTACATTCGTTAAGCTAAATTCAGTTGAATTTATACCTTCTAAATCTATTTTATGAATGTAAAGATTGCTTGTACCTGTATTTGAAATTGTGAAAGACTTAGTTGTAGTTGTATTTAATGATTTTGAACCAAAATTTGTGTTATCCAATACACTTGCAGTTAAATCATTATTTGAAATTTCAACCGAATTTCCTGTAATTTTAATTTCAGGATTTTCATTTGCAGTAGATGGGTTATATAATGTCAATAATTGTCCTCCTTCTACAACTTCACCTGCAATCGTGTAATGCGCTTGATCAACAATTAAGAACATCCCTTTTCCTAAGATTTCTTGAACATCAATTACACCTGATGATTCTTCATCTTGTGTTAAATAATTTGTTCCACCAGTAAGGAAGCGAGTTTCATCTTGCGTTCCGATTTGTGTTAATACATCTGTTGTGGTGTTGTATTCCCAAATTTTTCCAAGGTGAGCATTATTTCCAACATCTTCTAATAAGATAGCATGACCAGCATTGTCAAATCCGATGTTGTCTAACATTTTTTGTCCTTCAGTTCCATCTAATACTGCTGTAATTGCACCACCTAATTCTGGATTATTGATATCTGTGAAATGTAATTTCCATAATCTACTTGGAGATGCAAAAGCATTTGTTGTATTAAAATAAAAATCATTCGGATGAGAAGGATCCCATGCGCCATCTTCTGGACGTAAGAAATTCGTAACGTTTGCATTGTTACTATTTGTATTCAATACAGCACCACTAACAGTTTCTAAATTACCAAGGTCTGCTAATGTGAAAACAGTATTTGCTGAAGGAATGCTTGCGCTAATTTCAGTAGTTAATCCATTAACAGCAACTCCATATAATTTTCCATTTGTTAAACCAGCTTTTTCGATATCGTTTCCAGTATTTGTTTTAGTTCCAACATAAACATATACTTGACCTGGAGATGTATCATCTGTTCCAATTACAACAGTTTTATCTCCTGTTAAAGGATTTGCTACTGCATTTTCATATGAAAATTTCCCTAATCTTGGCAATTCGTATGAAGTACCTGCTTCAGGTCCTGTGATAATATGAGCAAAAGCTCTACCTTCAGCACCACTTTCTTCACCATTCATAAAGATTCTTTCTTGCGTACCTAATCCTGTTTTAGGATTGTAAAAAGCACTTTTTGCTGGTAAGTCAGCAGAACAAAAACGACCAAAAGCAGCTAAAGCATTTGGATTAGCGATGTTTGAAGTAACATAAGAATTTCCATTCCATAATTTTACATTTTGGATTAAGTCACTTCCACTTACAACTGATAAATCACTTTTATTAATCACCCATTTTGAAACGAATGCACCTATTTGACCGTGAGCACGAGCAACTCCTGCTGTATTTCCAAATTCATGGTTCAATACAACTGTAAAAGTTCCGTTGCCATTATCAAATGCTCCCATTCCATCAGGTGTTCCAGCCATTTTGTAAGAATTTATATCATCACCTGCTGATAAGATAGAGGAGAATTTAACATCTGATTGTGTTGGTTGTAAATAAGGTGTATTTGCAGTTGAAACACCAGTTTCTCCATAAATAGTTGGGAAATTAGGAGCTACATAGTTTGTAATTTTATTACTACCGCTTAATCCATAAGTAAATAAATGTGAAAGGATTCCATTAGCAGTTGCAATTCCATTTTGAGCTGGAGAAGCTTGTCCAAAATCATTATCATTCACTAATGCAATTGTACTATCATTAATAATAGCTAATCCTTCGGCTTTTTCTAATATTGATGGCCAGTTATTAGCTAACAAGTCCATGAATAATGTTTTCTGCACAGGAGATATACTATTATTTGTCAAACCTGTTTGGTCAACTAAAGCTTCTAACGTTACACCAGAATATAAACCAGAGTTAACATTCGTAGCATTTGCAATATTTATTTTATAGATGAATTTACGATCAGTAGTACCACGAAGCGCTTGTTCGATTACTAAAAACTCATCGTTATTGATTGCGGCCATATCACCAATTTTCCAATCTTTTAGTCGGATTTGATTTGAACCTGAACCAATAGCCCCATCATTCAAATAAGCAAACATTTTTGTCTCGTTTGTCAAAGGGTTGATTTCTAAAATACGATGAATTCTAGATGCTTCTCCAACTGATGTATTTGGGTATAATACAGGACTTTGAATAATTGCGTAAATTTTACCATTTGGAGTAATCGATAAACCTTCAAATCCACGGTTGTTTTTTCTGTACTTAAAAACTGTATCAATCGCTACATCTTGAGGTTCAGCACCCACTAGATTTGCATAAGGAGTATATCTTTTTACGACAACACCATTTTTGTTTAATTTCCAAATTGTTGGTCCACCTTCTTCAGCAATCCAAAAGTTA
>CALPVI020000124.1 GCA_943326975.2 Actinomyces viscosus
AATTCGTTAATAGCTTAGGCGGAAAATACATCACTGCTGAAGATGTAGGTATTTCTACATTAGACATGACGTATGTAAACATGGAGACAAATCATGTGGTTGGCTTACCTGGTAAAAGTGGAGATCCATCACCAGTTACTGCTCATGGAGTATATATGGGAATGAAAGCTTGTGCTAAACAACAATTTGGATCGGATTCATTGACTGGTAAAAAAATAGCCGTTCAAGGTGTTGGACATGTTGGAGCTTATTTAGTAGAATATTTAGCGAAAGAAGGTGCTGATATCACAATTACGGATGCATATGAACCATCGTTAAAACATGTTTCTCAAAAATACGGAACTAAAGTTGTTGGTTTGGATGAAATCTACGATGTAGATATGGATATATATGCGCCTTGTGCTTTAGGTGCTACTGTTAACGACGAAACATTGTCACGTTTGAAATGTTCAATTATTGCAGGAGCAGCAAACAACCAATTGAGAAATGAAGATATTCACGGAAAAACAGTAATGCAAAAAGGAATTATTTATGCTCCTGATTTCGCATTAAATGCTGGAGGTGTTATCAATTGTTACTCAGAGGTAAAAGGATTATCTTCAGAATGGGCAATGGGTAAAGCAGATGAAATCTATAACACAATATCGAATATTGTAAAAAGATCTTCAGTTGAAAATGTACCTACATATCAAATTGCCAATAAAATGGCTGAAGAAAGAATTGAATCAATTGGTAAAGTTAAATTACCTTTGTAATATAAATAGTTAGGATGCTTAATAGAAGACATTTAAGAATTAAAGTTTTACAGGCGTTATACGCTTATTTTCAATCGAATAGTGATAACTTTCGAGCTACAGAAACTGAATTAATGAATTCAGTTGAAAGAATATATGATTTGTATCTGTACTTAATGTTGTCTTTTGGCGAGTTACACTCTTTAGCAGAACACCGCCATGAAGAAAGTAAAAAGAAGTTAAGACCAACAGATGTTGATTTAAATCCAAATACAAAATTTGTTGAAAACCAAATAATCAATATTCTTTTGGAATGTAAATCTTTAAGAAATGCTTCTGAATCAAGAAAAGTAAATTGGGTAGGTGATGAACATCAAGAGATGTTCCGTAAAATTTTCAATGTAATAAGAGAAAGTGAGACCTATTTTGAATTTATGAACAATGATCAAACTGGTTTTGAAGAAGATCGTACGTTTGCATTGCAATTGTTCAAAAATGAAATAGCAAATTCTGAAATTTTATATAATTTCTTTGAAGAAAGCAGTATTCATTGGATGGATGACATTGATTTAGCTTGTACAATGGTGCTTCGAACAATCAAAGCATTTACTCCTGAAGGTCCAAACCAAATTTTAGATTTGTACAAAGACGAAGAAGATGAAGTGAAATTCATTAAAGAGTTATTAAGAAATACAGTCTCAATGAACAAAGAGAACGAAGTATTGATTAATGATTTAACTAAAAACTGGGAATTGGATCGTATTGCTAAAATGGATATTATCTTAATGAAAATGGCAATTACGGAATTTCAAATATTTAATAGTATTCCAACAAAGGTTACTTTAAATGAATACATTGAAATTTCAAAATTCTACAGTACACCAAAAAGTAATCATTTCATAAATGGTGTTTTAGATAAAGCTATTGAAATATTAGCTTCAAACAACAAAATTAAAAAAGTAGGTAGAGGTTTAATCAATTAAATTTTCAAAATATGAGAAGAATAATTCCATTTGCATTTTTAGTTTTAACTGCCTTTGCATGTAAAAACTCAACAAAAGTAGAAGTTGGTAACAAAACTTCAATGTTAGTAGATTTGGTCTTTGATGCTGGAAAAGTAGTAAAAGGTGAAGTGATAGATGCAAAAATAATCGTTAAAAACACAGGAGATTTTCCTTTGGTAATAGGTGAGGTTTCAGGTTCATGCTCTTGTACAGTTGCTGAAAAACCAGAAGCTCCTATTGCACCAGGTGAAGAAGGGGAGATAGTAGCTCACGTAAATACAGAAAATGCATCAGCTGGTATCATTACTAAATCAGTAAGAATCGTAGCAAATACAGAGCCTTCAGTTACAAACACAGTAATTAAAGCAACAATTTTAGATAAATAATAATAATTAAAGAAAGAACAACATGCAACAAATGGTCATGATTGGACTTATGATAGTAGTTTTCTACTTTTTCATGATTCGTCCTCAAACTAAAAAACAAAAAGAATTAAAGAAGTTTAGAGAAACTTTGAAAGCAGGTGATAAAGTGGTTACTATTGGTGGAATCCATGGTAAAATATTGGAAGTAAACGATTCTACAGTTTTAATTAACTCTGAAGGAAGTAAAATTAGACTAGAAAAATCTGCTATTGCTTCTTCTTCAGAAGATCAATTAATGGCATAAACATTTTAAAACATAAAAAAAAGCTGACTATAATAAGTCAGCTTTTTTTATATATAAACTTCTCTAGGATTCTAAGATAGTATTAAAGTATAAGTTTTAAAACAAAATATTACTCAACATTTTTAATTTCCATTTCAAAGTATAATATTGAATTGGGTGGGATATCATCTAAATCACGATTACCATATGCTAAACTTGGTGGAATAATCATTTGAACTTTTGCACCTGGTTTTAACTCTAACATTACCTGCTTCCAACCTAAAATTAGTCTGTCAACATTAAAAGTAACAGGTTTAATTTGTCTATCGAAAATAAAGCCGTTTAATAATTTTCCGGTGTAAGAAAATGAAACTTTGTCGGAATATTTAATGAAATCACCTTTACCTTGTTTTATGATTTTATAGTATAAGCCAGATTCTGAACGGTAAAAATTAAGATTATGTTTCTTTTCATATGCCTTAATTTTTTTATCAAAGGCATTTAAATCATCGCTTGAATAAGTTTTGCAACCTATTATAGTAATAGAAATAAACAGAAAAAATAAGATTTTCATAGGGTTATGATAATGTGATTTGAGCTAAATAATTATCATCACTTTCGAAAATACGAGATGCTTTTAAACCACATTTTTTAGCTACTTGAAATAAGTTATCAAAGTCAACATATAACCAATCAAACCAAGGTCCGATTTCTCCTTTGTATTTCATTTGAAAACGAAAGTTTCCATAGTATTCAGTATTTAAATCAACCCATAAAGATCCATCTTCATTTTCGTATAAATATTTTATATCAGAGGAATCACATAAAATTTGACCACCTTCATTTAACAATGATTTACAATGAAGCAATGTTTTTTCAAGATTCGAAAGTGTGCCAGCAATACCTATTCCATTCATTAACATGGTAATAGTATCAAATTTCTCATCTTTTAAATCAAAGAAATCGATTTTTTTAGCCTTAATTCCTTTCGATTTTATAAACTCAACAGCACCAGCCGAATGATCTATTGCTAATACATCAAAACCATTTTCTATAAGTTCTTGTGCATGAACGCCAGCACCCGCACCAACATCTAATACTTTTCCTTTTGCTTTTCCTAAAGCAATTTTTTCTAATTCAGGCATTTCCTCGAAATTTCTAAATAATACTTCTATAGGAATAATATCATCTTCGCATATTTCAGAGCTTACGATAATATCTTCAGGTTTTTTTGTTTTGCTGTATTCTAAGATTGCTTTTCCAATTGGATCTCCAAGTGCTTTTTCCATTTTATATTTGAGTGTTATCTATATTAAAAGTACTATTAATAGTCATATTCATCATATCCGTTCATATCTTCATCAGCATAACCATCTTCATAGTCATCAAATCCAAGATCATCGTCATCTAAATCTTCATCATCTGTAAATTCACCTGCAAAATCGTCTTCTGCTGTAATCATTTCAGCTCTTGAATCTTCAGGAGGAGCCATTCCCATTGCTAATAAAACTTCTGGTTGAACAGGTCCTTCTTTTTCGTAGCCGATTAATTCTGCTAAGAAAATCCACATTCGCATAAAATCATAAACCAAAATAAATTTTTGATCTGGTTCAGTGATAAAGTCTTTAATTACAGCACCTTTCATTACTGAAGGAACTGAGTCAATTGAATCGTCATCATATGACATGTCCATCAAACTAATTTCATGTCCTTTGTCCCAATCATCATTTGAAACATAGAATGAAGCCATTTGATCTCCTTGAAATCTAAAAGCAGAAATAATTGCTTTGTAAAAAGTTTCAAAATTTTCTGTATCATTAATAAGGATGTCTCTAAATACCTCATTTTTTTGTTCAGAATCGAGTAATACTCTAAATTTTAATCCCGCCATTGCGTTTTATTTTTGTTCTTTTGTAAAGTTATTATTTTTTGTCAATTCAAAATCATCCATTGCAGTTAAACCTAATTCTTTTCCAAGTAAAAGCATGTGATCGAATGCTGCATCATACTCATTTGGTATTGTACCTTCTAAAATTGCATCTTTAATTTGTGTTTTGATTTGTCCAATTTCATTACAAGGTTTTAAATTAAATACTTTCATGATAACCTCTCCTGAAACAGGAGGTTGAAAGTTTCTAATTTTATCTTTTTCTTCAACTTGTTTTAACTTTGAAGTTACTAAATCAAAATTTTTCTTGTATTTCTGAACTTTGAATTCATTTTTAGACGTTATATCTGCATTACATAATGTCATTAAATCTTCAATGTCATTCCCTGCTTCAAACAACAAACGTCTTATAGCTGAGTCGGTTACATTTCCTTTTACTAATGCAATTGGCCGTAAATGTAAACGTACTAATTTTTCAACATATTTCATTTTAGCATCCAAAGGCAATTTCATGCGTTTGAATATTCGATAAGTCATTCTTGCACCCAATTCTTCATGTCCATGAAAAGTCCATCCAATTTCTTTGTCGAAACGTTTTGTTTGTGGTTTCGCAATATCGTGCATAATAGCTGACCAACGCAACCATAAATTATCGGTCATTTCAGAAATATTGTCCAATACTTCTAATGTGTGGTAAAAATTGTCTTTGTGTGATTTTCCATCAATCGTTTCAATTCCTTGCAATGCAATCATTTCTGGAAAAAACTGATGAAGTAACTGTGTTGAATTCAATAATTTAAATCCACGAGAAGGTTCATGTGAAAGAATTATTTTATTTAATTCGTCCATGATTCTTTCTTTCGAAATAATATCCAAACGTTCAGCATTACGTTGAATAGAACTCAAACTTTCAATTTCAATTTTAAAGCCCAATTGAGTTGCAAAACGAATAGCTCTCATCATTCGTAAAGGATCATCACTATAGGTAATATCAGGATCTAAAGGTGTTCGAATAATTCCTTTTTCTAAATCATTTAATCCATTGAAAGGGTCAATGATATCGCCAAAAGTATCTTTATGTAAGCTTAAAGCACGTGCATTAATAGTAAAATCACGTCGATTTTGATCGTCTGCTAACGTACCATTTTCAACAATTGGTTTTCGTGAATCTCTACGATAGGATTCTTTTCGAGCACCCACAAATTCTACATCTAAATCTTTGTATTTAAATTGAGCTGTTCCAAAATTTTCAAAAACTGAAACTTTATTAACTCGAAGTTTAGTTGCTATTTCTTTGGCTAAATCTAATCCATTTCCAACTACAACAATGTCAATGTCTTTGGAAGGTCTTTCAAGTATTAAATCCCTTACAAATCCACCAATAACATATGCTTCTAAGTTATTTTCAGTAACTATTTGAGAAGCAACTTTAAACACTGGATGTGTGAGGTATGAAGCGTAATTTTTCGTATTCATTCTATTACAAATGTACTTTAATTTAGTCAAATTAAAAACCGAAAGGGGATAGATTGGTATTAAAAAAATAAAAAAAAGTCCTACTTTGATAGGACTTTTTTAAAAAATTTATTTTCAAATTAAATCGAAGTAATCGAATCGTCATTGATTTGAATTAATCGATTTTTATATAGATTTCCAACTGCTTGTTTAAAAGTCTTTTTGCTCATGCCTACTACCTCTCTAATTTCATCTGGATGACTTTTATCAGTTAGGTAAATTATTCC